>JBBSYZ010000016.1:0-8988 GCA_038045005.1 Nanobdellota archaeon
GGCGCCGAAGCCCGTATCAGGAATCCCCGCCCTTTAGGGCTGGGGAGGACGTCAATTATTTTCTCCATTATGTTCCCTAACAACATAAGATTTATAAATCATATGTTATTTCCGTCATATATGAAACATACGCTGCCGGTTTATGAAATATTTTTCACCTCGTTAGCTAATCCCAACCGCCTGCAGATAGTCCTTTCCCTGCAGGAGGGAAGCAAGAATGTGACCGAGCTGTGCGCGCATACCGGTTTTGAGCAGACCATGGTATCTCACAACCTGAAACGCTTGGAGAGATGCGGTATGGTTTTTGCAGAACGTAAAGGGAAACATAAGTATTATTCTTTAAATCAGGAAACTATAAAGCCATTGATAAAAATGATCGATTCGCATGTAAGCGAATACTGCTGTAAGATAATGGAAGAAAATAAGGTAATGAATGGAAACAATGTAATGGGTGGAAACAAGGTGACGGGGGAAAACCATGAAAAACACTGCTGATATGAAAACTTCAACTCTTAAGATCTCGGGCATGCACTGCGCCAGCTGCAGTACTATATTAACCAAGGCACTGCAAAAAGTAGATGGTGTGCAGTCAGCACTGGTAAATTATTCTACCGAGAAGGCCACCATCACTTATGATCCTTCTAAAGTGCAGGAAGATTCTTTTATCAAAGCAGTCCAAAAGAAAGGTTATAACGCCGAAGTGTTAGGCGCAGAAAGTTTCGGTCATGAAGAAAAATTGCGCAAAAAAGAGCTCCAGCAATTGCAGTTTAAAGTGATGATAAGCGCAGTATTTGCAGCACCTGCTTTGATCATAAGCATGTTCTTTTCATCTCTCCCATACTCATCGTATATACTATGGGCGCTTTCTACTCCGGTCCAATTTTATATCGGCTTTCCGTTCTACCGCGGAACGTGGGCGGCATTGAAGAATAAAGCTGCTAACATGGATTCGCTGATAGCTATAGGAACCAGCGCCGCATATTTCTTCTCAGTGTATTCAGTCCTGTTCATCGAAGAAGGCGGAGAATATTTTGAAATCTCAGCAATATTAATCGCATTAGTATTATTAGGAAAATATCTGGAAGCGGTAGCTAAAGGAAGAACCAGCCAGGCCATCGCAAAATTAGCGAAAATGGGCGCTAAAACTGCTATGGTTATACGCAAAGGAAAAGAATTGAAAATCCCCATAGAACAAGTAGTTGTAGGCGATAAGGTTATTGTAAAGCCGGGAGAAAAAATTGCTGTAGACGGAGTTATCGTTGAAGGCAGTTCGTCAATTGATGAAAGCATGGTTACCGGAGAAAGTATGCCGGTTGACAAAAAGAAAAACGACAAAGTTATCGGATCAACTATCAACAAGCAGGGAACATTCATCTTCAAAGCTACTAAAGTGGGAGCAGAGACTACCCTCTCCAGGATTGTAAAGCTGATTGAAGAAGCTCAGGGAAGAAAAGCGCCCATACAGCGGTTTGCAGATAACGTATCAGCTTACTTCGTGCCTATTGTCATTTTGATCGCTATCGCTACTTTTGTAGTATGGTATGTTTTGCTTAATGCCACTCTGTCATTTTCCATGTTAACCGCGGTCGCAGTAGTGGTTATAGCCTGTCCCTGTGCGTTAGGATTAGCCACGCCTACTTCAATAATGGTAGGGACGGGAAAAGGCGCAATGCACGGTATCCTTATCAAGGGCGGCGATGTGTTAGAAGCAGCCCATAAATTGAGATATATCGTCTTCGACAAGACCGGAACTCTTACCAAAGGAAAGCCGGCGGTAACCGAATTAATTCCTGCCAAGAATAACACTGAAAAAAATGTATTGGAAATCGCAGGAAGCATTGAAAAAAATTCAGAACATCCTCTGGCAGAAGCCATCGTGCAGAAAGCAAAAGAACAAAAAGTTTCATTCAAGAAAGTATCCAACTTCCTGGCTGTAACAGGAAAAGGTGTCCGGGCTAAGATAAATTCCAAGCCGTATTATTTTGGAAATATCAAGTTGATGAAAGATAACCGGATTAATGTCTTATCCTATCAGAGCCAGATAGAATCTCTGGAGGGGGAAGGAAAAACTGTCATGATCCTTGCCGATTCAAAGAAAGTACTGGGATTGATCGCAGTCGCTGATGAGCTGAAAGAAGATTCCGCAGATGCAGTAGCCATCCTGAAACAGATGGGCATCACTACCTACATGATTACCGGAGACAACAAAAGGACTGCGCAGGCTATCGCCAAGAAAGTAGGCATAGATAATTACTTCGCCGAAGTCCTTCCCGAAGAGAAATTGACTCACGTAAAGGCCTTGCAAAAGAAAGGCAAAGTAGCGATGGTCGGAGACGGCATCAATGATGCGCCGGCATTGGCGCAGGCAGATATAGGTATCGCCATGGGTTCAGGAACCGACGTGGCCATGGAGACCGGAAATATCGTCTTGATGAAGAACAGTCTGCTGGACGTTCCCAGGGCTATAACCTTAAGCAAGATGACCATGTCCAAGATCAGGCAGAACATGTTCTGGGCTTTGTTTTACAACGTCTTGGGCATACCCATAGCGGCAGGAGTCTTATATCCGTTTACCGGCTGGCTGTTAAGCCCCATGATCGCCGGTGGCGCAATGGCTTTAAGTTCGGTAAGCGTAGTCACCAATGCGCTGCTGCTGAGAAGGAAGTCTTTGAAACTGAAGAGGAAAATGATGCCCATGGATGGGAATTAGGGGGATGAAATAATGAAAACTTTAAATCTTAAAGTTGATGGGATGACCTGTTCCAGCTGTGAAGTGATCATCGAAAGAAATCTGCGTAAAGTTTCCGGCGTGGAAAAAGTTCATGTCAGCAGGGCGAAAGAAGAGGCAGAAATTAAATGCTCTGATGATGTCAGTATAATGCAATTGCAGGACGCCGTCAAAGAGAAAGGGTATCTGTTGTCAGTAAAAGATAATCTTGGAGATAATGCCGGCTCCTCCGCTAATAAATCATTTATACTTAAAGATAAACAGCGGTACTCTGAAATAGGCGCAGTAGTAGTGATGATTATAGGCTTGTATATCCTCCTTAAGCAGACGGATCTTCTTCCGCAGAATTTAGGAGTGACCGATAACATGAGTTACGGTTTTATTTTCATTCTGGGATTAGTCGCAGCCATGTCTACCTGCCTTGCAGTTTCCGGCGGTTTGTTATTGGCGATAGCAGCAAAGTACAATGAAAAAAATCCTCTGGCCAGCGGCTGGCAGAAATTCAAGCCGCATATTTTCTTCAACGTAGGAAGGATAGTCTCTTACACGCTCTTAGGCGGAGCGATCGGCGCGCTGGGATCAATATTCACCATATCACCGGCCGCAGCAGGGATAATTACTATACTTGCCAGCGTCATCATGATCATCATGGGATTGCAGCTGTTAGGCATATTCCCTTGGCTTAATAATGTCCAGATCAAGATGCCTAAATTTCTTGCCCATAAAATTTATGATGCCGGCAGCCAAAAGACCGGCAAGACTTCCGCATTTTTATTCGGCGCAGCGACTTTCTTTTTGCCCTGCGGTTTCACGCAGGCATTACAGTTGTATGTTTTGGGAACCGGAGATTTCACGACCGGAGCTTTAACTATGCTGGCCTTTTCCATCGGGACATTGCCTTCATTAGCGGGCATCGGCGTTTTTTCCAGTTTTGCGAAAGGAAGTTTCAAGCAATATTTTACCACTTTTGCCGCGGTGCTGGTGATTTTCTTAGGCGTAATTAATTTTGCGCCGGGATACAACCTTACTGGAGCAGTGATTGCCCTGCCTACCGGTGACAACCCTTTAGGCGATAATGTTCCTGACGACATCCCCTTGGTCGATGGCAAGCAGGTTATCAACATGGCCGTTAATGGTTTTGATTATTCCCCCGATACTTTCACTTTAAAGAAAGGCGTTCCCGTGGAATGGAGAATCGACGGAAAAGGTGCGCAGGGATGTGCGCGTATCATCAGCGTTCCGGCATTAGGCATCATGGAACAGTTATCCTCGGATGTAAAAACTATTGAATTCACTCCGCAAAAAACCGGAAAAATAAAGTTCAGCTGCGGTATGGGCATGGCTGGACCAGGATTCTTTGAGGTAATAGCATAATGAAAACCATACTTTTGATAAAGGGCATGCACTGCAAATCATGCAAGATGCTGATTGAAGATGCCTGTTCGGAGATAGCGGGAGTGAAATCCTGTTCGGTCGATTTTAAGGCCGGAAAAATGGTCGTTGAACACGACGGAACTTTAGACCTGAAAAAGCTGAAGAAAGAGATCGAGGGGTTGGGGAAGTATAAAATTACGGAAAGTAAATGATGTCCCATCATCACGCTTCTACAGGCCTTTATCGGTTAAAATATTCTCTGGGGTCGCCTATCAGCTGTTCCATCGTTTTAACTAATTCGCCTTTTTCATTCCGTTCATAAGCCCGGTAAACTCCTACGATGCCGTGTTTTTCGTCTACGAAAGGTCCGTTGCTGGTAGGATCGTAATGGAAGAAGAATTCTTCTTTCAATCCCTGCGGGCCGAAGTGGGTAACTTTCCCCAAGCCGGTGTTTCCGTAGGCCGTCCTTTTGATCTGGAATGTGCTGGTATGGTCATATGCCAAAGGCATCTTAATCGCCAACCGCGTTTTAACACCAACATGTTTGGGCAGTACGCTGCCGTCAGAGGAAAGAAAGTCGGCCGGCACCATGGCGCCGAGAGGAATTTTTTCTTGCAGTGGCGGGTTGTTATTGAATTCTGAGATTCTTGCGATTCTTTTGTTTACGCCATCGTAAATATGCGCCCCGTCATTGCCTTGCTCCAGCGATAAATAACGGAAGAAAGCTTCTTTATCTTTAACATCTTCAAAGCGCACATCTTCCGGGTCATCTTTAATAACATCTCCTTCGCTCAGCCGGTCTATTAGCGTGGTGCCATTAGCGACAAGAAGAACTCCGGTGTAAAGTTCGTTTTCCAGTCCTGGATGGAGCTCTTCTCTGATCAAGCGGCGTTCGTCAAGAGCTTTTCCGTGCAAGTATACTTTGCCGTCTTCCATATGAAGCAGACAGCGTTCCAAGTTCGCTTTGCAGTGGTATTCAACTAGCCAGAAGAATAAATCGTTGTTCATGCTATCCAGTATACCTTTTCCTATATTTATATGTTTTGCAACTTATTTCTTTACTTTTATTCATTTTCACCGCAAGATTTATCAATAAGTAAAAAGAAATAGCGATTATGCAGAAAATAGATTATGTGGCGGTGTATATGCGTTCGGAGAACGCCCGCATGGGGCTGAGGGAACTCGCCAGACATCTCCGCAAAAGTCCGCAGCTGCTGAAATACAGCACCACCATTCTGGAGAAGGAAAATATTTTGTACGAACCCTATTTTATTTTTGATTACTCTTACTTCGGCCTGATCTTGTTCAGGGTTTATTTCAAAGGCATCTACATCAAAGAACAGGATAAGCTTCGGATCATCAAAGAACTTAAAGATAATCCTTACGTCCTTTCGGTCTACGAATTAACCGGGGAATTCGATCTGGCAGTAGAATTCGCCTCTCCCAATCCGTCTAAATTCAATAAAGAATTCAAAAAAATCATCTCTGACAATCCCCTTCTGAAAGAATATAAAATCGTTTTAAACTTGGTCACCCACATCTATCCGCGCCACTACCTGATCAAAGATCCGGAATTACAGAGTTTAGCGGGCCAGAAGATCATCGGAGGGGATCGCGAGAAAGATGAGTTCAGCCGGCAGGAAATGTCGCTGCTGAAAGTCCTCCTTAAGCATCCCACTATCCGTTACACCAGATTGGCCAAAGAATCGGGGATGAATGTCAAGACCGCAAAATCGGCTCTCAACAATCTGATGAAAAGAAACATCATCAAGGGATGCAAATTTCTCATAAACAAAAATAAGCTGGGCATCAATAAAAATCGGTTATTCTTAAAACTACATAATCTCAACTGGGAGCGGGAATCGCATCTAATGAAATATCTCCATGACAACCAAGAAGTAATCCAAGTCAGTAAGACGGTGGGCGACTGGGACATGGAGATCGATCTGGAAGCGCTGGACAAAAGCAGTATCCGTTCTATGATCCTGCGGCTTCGCGAGGAGTTCAGCGACTTGATAGGTCAATTCAATCTGATTGAAGTCTACGATTATTACAAAAGGACTTATCTGCCGGAATATCTTTTTTTAGAACCTAATAAATGATCTTCAGCAAATAGTTTTTATCCCCGATATTGAAACGACAATTCATTGTATTCTTGCGTATCGTATACGCAGATGCCTTCTTCATGCCAAAGCACGAATTCAGCGATGCCTGAATCTAAAGCCATCTTGCTGCAGATGGTGCAGTATGGTTTTCCTGCTTTCAGTTTATCTCCCTGTTCGTCTAAGCGGATAAAATAAAGCCGGGAATCTTTTATCTTTCCCGGATGATGCTGTAAAGCGTCCATGATGGCTCTCTGCTCTGCATGGATGCAGCAGGTCTTGTCGGATTTAAAATCCGCAGGAAGAGAATCTTTCAGGCAGTATTCCAATTTTTTATTTAATGGCGGAGAATTGTATCCCTTTCCGATTATTTTTTGGTCTTTTACAATCACCGAACCGCATCGTGAACGGTAGCAGGAAGATAACTTAGCGATCTCTGCGGCAAAATCAATGAATTTGGCCGCTTCCAGTTCTTCGCTGCCAGTGAGGATTTTCATAACAATTCCACCTCTATCTCTAATTGGTCGGCAGTGGGATATTCCTTCACGATCGCAGGGATCAATCCTAACTTTTGAAATTCCTTCCGATGCCCCTTAATAAATTTTGCTGCCAGTAATATCCTGCATTTCTGCGTATCGATAATTGCCTGTTCTGAAGATAATTTTAATTTTTTCTGCACCTTTTCAAGAAGCGGCTGCAATTCTGCGTTTAATTTCTCCCTGTCGGCAGCTGCCAGTTTCTCGCGGTACTTAAATCCGGGAACGAGAGAAGGAAGATACAAAGCTCCCCGGGTAAGCAGGCCTTCCTCATCGACCAGATCAAAGGCATTTTTAGAATGTTCCGCTTCTCTTTTGATGCGGTTGGCCAGCTGCACGCTGTCTTTCAGTTTCGCGGTGCAGAGGTGGATCGCAAAGAGGTATCCTTTTTTTTGCGCATACTCAATCAGTTCCAATCCGGTCTTGATGGAATCCTCTACGGCATAACTGAACTGTTCTTTGGTCTTATATCCTCTCTCCAATAACTTGGATTGTTCATTATCCGCCACTTCCAGTTCATTCAACACTAAAAAATCTATCCGGTCATGGATGAAATCGATGATCTTCCGGAGCTGTTTCTCCTTCTCTGGGATTGAGGGAAGCTCTACCCCTTTTTTCCAGGCAAATTTCTGCGCCAATGCCAATCTCGGCCAGAACTGTTCCGAATCGATATCCAAATGAAATCTTATTTCATCCAATCCTGCGTCATACAGCAGTTTTAGATTTTCCTCAGTGACTAAATTTAATGAAGTATAAAGGTGGGTGTGAAATTTAGGGCCGTACTTCTCTTTTAATTGTTTGATGTACGCGACAGTGCGTTCTATCCTCATCAGCGGATCGCCGCCGGTGATTCCCGCTCCTTTAGCGTCCATGGCTTCTGCTTCCTGGATGACGTCTTCCTTGCCAGAAATCTTGCGTTCATTGGCGAAAGATACATCATGCCCGTATTTTTGGTCGGAAACTGGGCAGAAATAGCACTTCCGCGGGCATAATCCGGTCGAGAAAAGGACTAACTTTTCTCCCCGGACGCAGAACTGGCAGCCGTCAGGCAGGGTGTGCAGGTTATATGAATGGTATCTGTTTTCCGCAAGCATACTTAAAAATTACCTGCCTTCTTTTTAAAGATTCAGGTTGTAGGAGGTATTTATTTGTTGAGAATACCCCTCTGCTTGCAGTGGTTGGGTCGCTCGTTTAAAATAGAAATCTTTATATAGTAATGGTTCATAATTGGTACATATGGTTCAAAAAGGAGACAATTTAGAATTGGAAATTGTTGAATCGCTGTTAAGAGCAGATAATTACGTTAGAGGTATTGCTAAGAAGTTAAATGAGTCTCATTCTACTATCTTTAGGAAGTTGAATAATCTCAAGGGAAAGAATGTCATTGATTCTAGGAAAGAAGGCAAGAATAAAATATTTTATCTAAAAGATAATATTATTGCCCGCAGCTGTATTTTGCAGGCTGAGTTGCATAAGCTAACCAAACTATTACGGCACAATCCAGAATTAGGCATAATTTTTGAAGAAATTCTCAAGAAAACAGATGAGACATTAATTGTACTTTTTGGTTCTTATGCAAAAGGATTAGCCAAAAAAAATAGTGACATAGATATTTACATTGAAACAAAAAACAGGAATGTTAAAAAAATTGTTGGGGACATACATTCAAAAATAAGTGTTAAAATTGGAACTTTTGATACTAAATCTCCATTAATCAAAGAAATTATAAAAGATCATATAATTATTAGGGGAATTGAGGTTTTTTATGACAAACAAATTCCTGAATAAACTGAAGAAGGAAGAAAAGCTCGGGCTGGTTGAGCCATCAGAAGATATTTGTGTTTCCTACTCTGATAAATCAGCAAACTGCTTAAAGTCCGCAAAATTGCTATTACAAAACAACCTCTATGAAAATTCTGTGGGTATGTCCTATTATGCAATGTATAATCAGCTCACTGCTCTTTTATTTCGGGCAGGTGTAAAATGTGAAAATCATGCAGGTTCAATTTTGCTGTTAAAACTATTGTTTGGTAAAGAAGAATTATTTGAAATCATCTCTGATGCAAAGAAGGAAAGAATAGACAAACAATATTACGTAACCACCGAAAAAGACGAGATTACGAAGGATATTGCTGATGAATTATTTGGGAGTGCCGAGGATTTTGTTCTGAAAATTAAAGTTGTTATTAAGAATTTAAATAGCTTTTGAGCAAGAAATCCCCGCGCTTTAGCGCTGGGGATGAATTGC
>JBBSYZ010000017.1:0-2633 GCA_038045005.1 Nanobdellota archaeon
AAAATAAAGAAAGGGGGCTTAGTATATAAATATCACGTTAAGTTGAAAGTATCATTTCTCAGTAAAGTATATAAACAAAATTATTCTTTTCCATAAAATGGTTCTAACTTCGGTTTATGTTTTTGTCAGCGTAATAATAGTTTCCTTAGTTTCTCTTCTGGGGATTGTTTCTATCTTATTGTCCGAGAAAAAATTGGATAAATTGCTGTTGACATTGGTAAGCCTTTCTGCCGGCACGTTATTGGGCGGGGCTTTTTTGCATATCCTTCCGGAAGCGGTGGAAAAACAGGGTTTCACCATTCTGGTGTCTCTGTCGGTTCTGGGAGGAGTCTTGATATTTTTTATCTTAGACAAATTTATCCGTCTGCACCATTGCGATGTTTATCCTTCTTATGTTCCTACTTTTCACCTGCATCACGGGCCGCATCAGCATCGCATCGGAATATTAAATCTGGCTGGAGATGCTCTGCACAATCTTCTTGACGGTTTAGTGATAGCCGGCGCGTATCTGGTAAACGTCCCTGCCGGCATCGCTACGACCATAGCGGTAGTCCTTCATGAAGTGCCGCAGGAATTAGCCGATTTCGGCGTCTTACTGTATGCCGGCTATTCAAAAAAGAAAGCCCTGATGCTTAATCTTCTATCTGCTCTTGCCGCCGTTTTAGGCGCGGTTGTAGGTCTAGTTCTGGGAATGCAGAGCGAAGTCTTTCTTAAGTTTGTACTGCCTTTCGCTGCCGGAGGCTTTATCTACATAGCCGGGTCGAGCTTGATTCCGGAACTGCATAAAGAATGCGGTTGGAAAGAATCGATATTGCAGATAATCGCCTTTATCACCGGAATAGGTCTGATGTGGGCATTGCTGTTATTGGATTGATTTCAGGCATCAATAACGATTTATGTCAGAAGATCCGTCATGCCGACAGCTGTTTTACGATCCTTTCGACTTTTTCGTATACCTCTTTCGGGCTGCCGCCGGCGTCAACTTTTCTAAGCAGCCCTTTCTTGTGGTAATATCCTATCACCGGCTTGGTTTCCTGCTGGTATACTTTCAACCGTTGTTTGATTATCTGTGGGCGGTCATCCTTGCGCAGGATCAGCCGTTTTCTGATCTTTTCCGGCGGGGGCAGATATTTCAGGTGATAAGTGCTGCCGGTTACCGGATCCAGCCTTCGTTCAGACAAGCGTTCGATGATGGCTTTTTCCGGCAGGTCCAGATAGATGACGGCATCGATGTCCAATGATTTTATCTCTTTAGCCTGATCTAATGAACGCGGAAACCCGTCCAGAAGGTAATCTTTTTTATTTCCGATCTCTAATTTGACCAATTCTACCACCAGTTTAGCCGGCACCAAGTTGCCCTGATCGATGTAGAGCTTTATCTCTTTGCCCAGACTGGTTTTCTTATTTACTTCTTCCCTTAATATATCTCCTGCTGACAGGTGAAATAGCTTGAATCTCTTGGACAGTTTTTCAGATACAGTTCCCTTGCCGCTTCCCGGCGGTCCCAGAATGATAAGTTTCATGTCCATCTTCGTATCAAGAAAGATGACTATAAATATTTTGCCGTAGCAATGGCTCTGTCCTGAATGTGGTTAGCGCGTAAATCCGAGCGATACTTCGGTTTAATTTCTACTGCGGCAAGGGGACGCTCCCTACGGGAATGCCGCATTATTATTACAACCTACGAAGAGCGAGTCCGCGCTAACCCGAATGAAATGAGATTCAGGACAGAGTCCGTACCAATGCATAAAAGATTCATAAAATTTTAATAAGCGCTTCAATTATTCACCGATATGCCGGAAACCTGGGATATATGGCTGCCCTACAAAGAAGGTAAGGAGTCTCTTTGCCGTATGGAGCTATTATGCCGGGATGCTTCTCCGACACTCTTTTCTATTTACCACCGCCGTTTTGATTATGAAGAACTAAAGCCGGGGCCTAAAAGCGAGAAGTACCTTAAACAAAATCCTGCGGCAGAGATACATGTCTGGGAAGGAAAGAGTTATTTGGCGCGGAACGTGCGTTCTTATGCCTTAAATTTTGAATACGCTACCGGCAAACTGCTGTATTTTGCCCGTTGCGGGGGTGATTTCAGCCGAACAGGATTCAGATGGTCCGAACAGCTGCAAATGGAATTTGAAGGTCCAAATATAACCGCGCACCACACAAACGCCAAAGCGCTGGCCCGGGGGCTTGTTCGCCTGCTAAAAGAGGGAAAATTAGAAGCGGCTACCATCAGGGAGCGGGAACGTCACAGGCGTTTTTTATCGCCGTTAGAAAAGATATTGGAAAGATGACTGGGTTAACATCGCTGTTATGAGCAACGAAGTGAAGAGTTGAAAAAGGAGGCTTGTCCAGAATGGAGAAAAAAGCCACCCTGGCCGTCGCCATCACCTTTTTCTCGCAGCATATCGAAAGAAAAAGTATCTTAACTATGTGCAAGCAAAAGCTTAGCTCGGCGCCATCTTGGCCAGGCGCAAGAAATACGAAGAATATCGTATTTCTGCGCAGAAATGAAGTATTTTCTTCATTTCTTGCGGGTGGCTTTCTGGACAGACCTACCCGAGTTATCGTTTTTTACTGTCGTATCCTGAAACTATTTCCCTTCGGTAGAAAAATTCGTTTCATTTTAT
>JBBSYZ010000018.1:0-3445 GCA_038045005.1 Nanobdellota archaeon
TTTCATAACCCCAAAAAGCTTATCGTAGGGAAATAGTTTCGGGATAACACAGGTTGAAAGAAGCAGTATAAGTCAAAAATTTTATAAATGGATTAATGAAAGAAGGATTATCACAGCCCCGTGGTGTAGCGGACTAGCATAGAGCCCTTTGGTTTAACTTCAAAGTTAAATAGAAAGGCTTTGACCTCGGTTCGAATCCGGGCGGGGCTACTTTTTTTTCAGGTTTAAAATGTCCATCTGGCTGGAAAGGAAACGCATAGAAGATCTGGTGAAGATACCCTTGTATCTGGGAAGCGGCAGGCTGAACGTCGAACCAAACAAAGACAATCACGTCTACGACCTATATGGACATTACATCCATTATTCGGTCATCTCTGCAGAAAAAGATCTTAAGATATTTGGGTGGGGACATATAAGTAAGCAGATAGCTCGGAATATCCCGGCAGAGCATATATTTGTCGATGCTTCTTTCGATCGGCAGCGGTTTGATTATTGGTCCGTTGAATTGTGGGAAAAGATTCCGCCAGAATTCAGGGATATTTTTTTCTTTCACGAGGCCGTGGAATCTATTAATCGGGGAAACGGTATGCTTCAATCGAAAGCCTGCGCTCTAGCTTCCGATGCCTGCGGAGAATACCTCGCTAAATATTTGGCTGCGGAAGAACAGGCCTGGTTTGCAGCAGTTCTGGGGGTTTTGGAATCCAACGCAAAACTTTTATAAATAGGCCCAATTTCAACAATCCATTCGAGAGACAGATAGGTTTAGGCTCAAGAAATGAAACCGCGATTTCATTTCTGGGCAGAAATGTAGTATTCTTCACATTTCTTGCTTGTCTGTACTGGAGATGACGTATCATTACTCATTCTCGAATTAAAATAATATCCGAGGTAATAAAAATGGCACGAATGCATTCAAGAGCACGAGGAAAAAGCGGCAGCACCAAGCCTATAAAGAAAGTTCCGGGCTGGGCTCCGTACAAGGGCGGGGATGTAGAAAAATTAATAGTTAAATTCGCAAAAGCGGGGAAAAGCACCTCTGAAATAGGCCTTCTTCTGCGCGATTCTTACGGCATCGGGAGCATCAAGGCCGCAACCGGAAAAAAAGTCAATGAAATCCTGGCAGAAAAAGAATTGATCAAGGAAATTCCGGAAGATCTGCGGAATCTTATCAAGAAGATGGTATACATCCAGCGGCATATGGAGAAAAACAAACATGATGAAACTGCTAAACGCGGTTTGTTATTGACTAACTCTAAAATCAGGCGTTTAGTGAAGTATTACAAGAGAACAGAACGGATGCCCGCAGAATGGAAATTAAACATGGATAGGTTGAAAGTTTATTTAGAATAAACTTTTTATTATTTTTAACTTTTCTTTAATTTTTATATTTTTAAGAAGTCACTCTTTAATAAATTTAAACTGCTGTCATTTCTAACGTCGAGAGATTGTATCCTTTCCGCCTTGGTCTCCCGTGCAGCCGCCGCCATTTAAATTACAAACTCCTAACCAAGTATTCTGTCCTATAGTCTGTATCTGCCCCAACAATTTTCCCTCAGCGCATCTACTTCTGTAAGTTATGGTGTTTTTACTGCTTTTGGGACAAGTGATATCATATTTTGTAATCTCATTGAGATCAGCATAGGGATTAATAGCGACTACCAGCATCTGCGCCCCATCTTCTTTTATTACTCCCCTCCATATTTTTGAATGCATTCTAAATAATTCTCTGGCATCCACGGGGTGATAAACTTGATAATTGCCGTTAAAAAATTGGTTGTACTTAGATAATCTGTATAACCCATAGATAAAATTATCATAAGCTATCCTGTTTTCAGAAGTATAGGTTGCATTTACGCGTGGTTCATTAGCATTAGAATCAAATCCAATCCAATCCCATAACCACTGGCCTGAGTTTTTAGTGAAGTAAGGAAAAATAGCAGTAGTATGGGCCAGCCAGGGGTCTATTCCGTGCATTCCATATTCTTGATCGCTGGGATGAACCCTCATCCAATCAAAGATAATGGTTGGTTTTCCTCGGGAAAAAGCTGCATTTGCGTCTATTTCAAATAAATGGACCATGAAGTTGTCCCCTGTATTGCTCCAATCCTGATCGCCATAAGTGTCGCCGCTTTTAATCCAATAATATCCGCCAGGCACTAATACATCATCGGTTTTAGTAGTTAAATTTCCTAAACTAAAAAAACTGCTTCCAGGCCTGCTCATAAATTCTCCAAAATTAAAAGTTAAGAAGTTAGCGCAGCTTCTTCTGTAAGGAGTGTTATAATCTTGAGTATTACAAGTTTTGCTAAATATCTGATCTGAAATCCAATCATTCCAAGTAATGGTGGTTTCATACCACGGCCATCCTGATTCGATCTGCAAAGGCACGTCTCCGTATGAGCCTGCCTTTCCCGTGAATCCATTAGATTTTGGGATGGTATTGATGTAATTATACATCCAAGCCATATCATGTTTGTATTGATTTATAAATTCCGCATCTGTCAAGGGTGCTGGAGCATCTAATCTGAATGGGGCTGGAATAAGGGGGATTATTTCCGGATTTGTTCTTAAATTGATTATTTCGGAATCATAAGTTAGATGTGTCTCAATATCTGCAACGATCAGGTCAAGATTAGGAATACCTTTTCTTTTAGAATCTGTGAAATAATCCGCTATATAGGTAAAACTGTCTTCTTTTGCAGCGGAATTCAAAAGCTCTAAGTTATTATTCCAGGGGATATAATATTTATACAGCGGCTGTTGTCTTACCGGATGATCGGCTGCCAATCCAAAGGGGACCCACATAGATGCTCTTTTATTTATCGGTATAGAATCTTTCTGTGCTTGATTCAATCCTTCAAATATCGCGATGTGTGAAAAACCTTTCCGCAGCGGCGCCAACCCCACGTCATCTACGCATATCCCCGAGCTCTGATAACATCCGGCTAATTGTATCCCCCCATAGACGGTAGTTAATTTTGGATTTAAATTAAACTCCGGAAAATCATTCCATCCTATATTAGTATGCGCATAATCTGTTTCTGAATTCGCAAATGGGCTTGAACAGGACTTATCGTTTCCTGAAGCGAAACCCCAATCTATAAACCCGTCTCTATCGTTATCTATTCCGTCTGAACATTGTGTTGATTTAGCCGGGCTATTTAAAATAGGTCCAGTAAAAACTGCTCTTCCCACAAATTTATCTGAGAATAATAACAATGAGAATAATGCAGCAAAAGCAATAACCGCGACAACCGTTATTAGAATTGGTCTGCTGATGGCCCTAGTTTTCTTAACTATTTTTATCTTAGATCTCTTTTTTTGCAAGGGCATCATCATCACCAATAAATTATTAAGATAATTCTATCTTTTATATATCTTCTGGGTTAAAGATACTTTCAACTTAACGTGATATTTATATACTAAGCCCCCTTTCTTTATTTTT
>JBBSYZ010000019.1:0-1203 GCA_038045005.1 Nanobdellota archaeon
TCCGCCTGACTCGTGGTGTATTTGCAAAAAGTAAGGAATACGATATCAAAGAATTAGCCACGAGCATTTATACTCCTTCGTACATCAGTTTTGAGACAGTCCTCCGGGAGGCAGGCATTATTTTTCAGCATCATGACTCAATCTTTGTAGCCGGTCCGTATCCCATTACTAAAAAAATAGGCGACCAGACCATTGTATTCAGAAAACTAAAAGACAATGTGCTCTACAATTCACGCGGCGTTAAGAACGAAAAAAATTACAGTATCGCCACGCCGGAGCGGGCATTTTTGGATACCATCTATCTCTCCCCTGAATTTTATTTTGATAATCTGCGATCCATCAACTGGGGTGCGTGTTTTGAACTCGCAAAAATTTATGATAATAAGCAATTAATAAAACGGCTGACCGCCTACCAAAAGTATGCTTAATAAAGAAAAACACCAGCTCATCATGGGGCGAATTCTCCGCGATATGTACTCGGATACCTCCATCTCGTCTCTCATTGGATTCAAGGGCGGCACCTGCGCTTACTTTTTCTATAGCTTGCCCAGATTCTCTGTTGATCTCGACTTTGACCTTTTATCCGCTGACGGAGCCGCGCAAAAGTTCGTGTATGAAAAAATCGGCGGCATATTGGCAAAATATGGAGAGGTCAAAGATAATTATATAAAACGAAACACTATTTTCTTCCTGCTCTCCTACGGCGATGCGGACCATAACATTAAGGTTGAAGTGAATGTGAGAATCCTGACGCCGGGAATCAAGAAACACTACGAAATAAAAGAATATCTCGGAATTTCCATGCTTGCGGGCAAAAAAGATTATCTCTTTGCCAGCAAGCTTTCCGCCCTGACCGATCGGAGATTGCTCGCCATGCGCGACATTTACGACATCTGGTTTTTTGCTAAAAATAATTGGGATATAAACGCCGAAATCGTTAAAGCCAGAACCGGGGAAACCATCAAGGAATACCTGGCCGATTGCATTCCAGTTATTGAAGCAGTCAAAGACAATGAAATCTTAAGAGGGCTGGCCGAGCTTCTCCCGAGCGGAAAAGAGAAAGTATGGGTTAAAACTCACTTGCGAAAAGAGACTGTTTTTCTGCTCAAGAATTACATGTCAGTATTAAAGTAAGCCGTTTGCATCTTATTGCTTTTGCTGGATGATGAGCCGCCTGCTCACGAATTTGATTTTGAACCCTTC
>JBBSYZ010000020.1:0-29974 GCA_038045005.1 Nanobdellota archaeon
GCAATTCATCCCCAACGCTAAAGCGCGGGGATTTCTTGCTCAAAAGCTATTTAAAATGATGATTATTTGACTGGCTTAATGGTTGGTTAGAAAGTCGGCCGGAATAATTGCAGCCCGTATCTTCTATCATTACAAATGGTTCTTGGTGGTTCTCGGTGATGGGGTTGCTTGAACCGCCTTCTTCATCACCGCCTGCCCCGCCGCCACCTTTCCCATTACCCCCTTCACCATTGCCTCCCCCGCCATTACCATCATAAACGTCACTGCAATCTCCTTCATCCCTGCATTTCAGCAATGCCGAATACCTTTCATTGGTAAGATCGCTGAATACCCCCGGCAATGTCACTACTGCTCCATGCCCGCATTGCTGCGGCATATCTGGCGGAACTCTGGAAGTGATCCCAGTTAAATATTCTTTACCATCAACTTCTATGTAAGTCGGCCCGCCAGAATCGCCGTAACAAAGATTGGGAGCTTCCGAATCATCTAAACCGACGACCATCTCTTCGATCGACGAAGAAGGATCTGAACTGGGCCCCTCTTCAGTAAAAAAAGCGGTGATGGGCACCACGCCATAAAACAAATTGCCAGATTCCACCACACCATTTTCGCCGTAACCTACAATGGTTACCATCTTGCCTACTTCCAATGCTTGCGGGAATGCTTCTTTTGGCAAAATCTCCGCCGTGACAGCGTTCTCGATAGGTTTCTCTAACAGCGCCCAGCCGACGTCTTTCCATAGATAATTATTATTAAAATTATACGAAGCATGTTTCACTGCAAAAAAAACATCATGGATGCATTCGTCACAGGCTTCACTGATGTCTGAATATCCGTAAATTGCTTTTTCTAAATAAGGCACGCAGTGCGCGGCGGTAAGTATAAAATCCGGTTTTATCAAAGTTCCAGTACACATCTCTTGACCAAGATAAGTCATCGCGATGATCGAAGGGAAATCTTCATGTAATCCCTGCGTTCCATTGATGACATTGGTTTTATAATCGGGAAAATCTTTTGCGTCAATTTCGGCTTCTCCGCTATCTCCTGCTCCAGCACACCCGCCAGTTAAAGAGATAGAGGAAGCTAACAATACAGCCAATGAGCTTTTTTTAAACATTTTTTTGACCATTTTCTGTCAGCATGTCTTTATCTGCGTTTTCTTCTCTGAGAATAAAACCATCCTGCTGCCAAAAAAAACAGGGCAGGATAGGAGAGGTTATTTTCTGTGGCGCCTATAGCATAACTGCAGTTGCCCCGGTTTTCCCCGCTTAACATTTTTGGATTTTCTCTTTCCGGGTCTTCCTGCCAGGAAATTAAAGAACAAACTCCGTCGCCTTCATCTTTTCCGAAATCAGCATTATTGCGTACTGTCGCCATGCTTCCGCCGTTTTGGTTGCTTTTAAGTGTTTTATAAGACTCTTCTACCCAATTAAGTTCTGGCCCTACTCCCGCGCCGATATACCCATAACCGCAGGTTATGCCCGGAGTTCCAGGAGGCAATCTGGAAGTTGCCGTGATCAATTCTCCGGAATCTGTGATTGTCGGCCCTCCTGAATCACCATAACAGGCATCGGGGCTGCTTCCAGGAAATCCGTTATCTCCATCAGGATAATTTTCCCCGTAAAGAACATCGGAACCGTAATGTTCCCTCACCGGAACTTTCCCGCAATTCAATTTTCCGGACATCCCGTTTTCATCACGCCCATAACCACAAAGATTTACTATCTCTCCCGCGGGAGTTTCATCTTCGTAATCTTCTTCAGGCAGAATATCTGCTATGACAGAATTTAAAATTGGTTTTTCAAGCAAAATAACGCCCAAATCATTGGTATCGTAACCAGGGGGGACATTTTCTCCCCTCTTTAAATGATCCATAATTACTGAATAATTAGCTGGACTATAATCGGGATGGATTTCCGTGCCTGAGATGCCGTGCAAACAATCCGGATCAACTTCTGCTACATCTTTTGAACCGTAGACTACCCAATTTGGGTACGCCGCGACACAGTGCGCAGCAGTTACCACATAATCCGGTTTGATTAATGTTCCAGTACATGAAGAAAAAGTTCCGTTATATCCTTTTGTAAGAGCGACAATGAAAGGAACTTGATAGTGTTCGGCTGGAGTTCCGTTAATTACTTCGGTTTCATTTTCTGGAGGATGGAATTGCTGGACTTCTGTTTCAACAGCGCATCCTAACGCTAATAAAGAAGTTAAAGCGGCCAGATTTTTTTTCATTTGAATTAAATTAATAATGATAAAATACTTTAAAAGATTTCCGCTGAGCAACCTAGATATTGTATTATCTAGATTATTGGAAAAATACTCAAAATCCAAGTGCGAAGCTTTCAGGTTTTTTGCGCAAAATATGCGGGATAGGCCAATCTACATCATAGATTTTTGAGCATAATAATCTTTATAAGAAAATTGCCCTTAAAATTGAAATTATTATTCGACGAGGGTATCCATGGCACGAATCATTTTCTTAGGCACCGCAGGAAGTTCCGCAGTAGTCAGCAGGCAGCTGCGCTCTTCAGGAGGCATAATCGTCCAGGTAGGTGATCTGCAATTGCACCTCGATCCCGGCCCGGGAGCTTTGACTAAAGCAAAAGAATATGGAGTGAACCTGCATCATACTACCGCAGTTCTGGTTTCGCATAACCACATCAACCATTGCAATGACTTAAATGCGGTCATCGATGCCATGACTCACGGCGGCCTGGAACACCGCGGGATCGTCTTGGCCAGCAAATCGGTGCTGCAGCATTCTGACAAGCATCATCCGTTCTTGACTAAACACCACCAAAATCTGGTGGAAAAGATCATCCCCGTGGAGAAAAATCATAAAGTCGGTGTGGAGCTGATCGAGATCCATGCCCTATCGGCAGAACACAGCGATCCTACTGCCGTCGGCTTCAAGTTATTCTGCCCGAAATTCACTGTCGCTTATACCGGCGATACGCAGCTGACGCCAAAATTGATGGAAGAACTTGTGGGCAGCGATCTGCTTATTTTAAACGTCCCTTACCCTGGAGAAGAAGGTACTGGCATGAGCATGAATTTGGATGTCAATGCCGCTGTACAGATAATTTCCCACGTAAAACCAAGGATGGCCATATTGACGCATTTCGGATTGCAGATGCTGAAGTCTGATCCCCTCGTGCAGGCGCGTGAAGTGCAGAGGATTACTGGCATACAGACCATTGCGGCTTATGACGGATTAGCTATTGGCCCCGGTTCCGGACCGTATCATTCTCCAGTGAAAGGATTTGACTGATGATAGTTGAGAAAATGATGGAAGTTAAGAAAAATGAGTAAAACTGAAGTGCGTGGAACTGAAGAAAAAAAACTAAAATTTTCTATAGATGACATACTGGCTGTCGCTGCCGCAACTTATTGCGAATCTATCGGTAAAACCGCGGGAGATTATGATCTCGTTCCCGTCCGCTGCAGAACTAATACCAGTACCAGCTACCCCCTGCCGGATATAACTGAAAAATTTGCCAGCCGTGTGCCGGAAGGAACGGAAATGGTCGCTGATTACCGGGAAAATATCGCCATGAACAATTACATAGTTCTCCAGTCCGCGACCGGAACTGCGCTGGTTCCGAGAAAATAGTTTAACTATTTGTTCAATTTCTTAAATCAACAACCCGATAGCCCAGACCATCCCTAACGCGATAAAACATCCTGCGCTGATGAACGGCATGGCCGGATAAAATTTATTTTCGTCTCCTTTCCATAACAAGACCGCTAATCCTAACAACGCTCCGAAGGGAATGATTAAACTCTGCCACAAGCCGAACTCTTTCAGAACCACGCCGGCAAATATCAATGGAAATCCAATATCTCCCCCGCCCAAGATTGCGGTGCGTACTTTTCCTGCTTTCATGCCTTTTGCCGGTTTCTGCACCACTTTTCCAATTCCAGTTCCGATTTTATAAGGAATCATCAATCCGGCAAAGATGTGCGCTTTTGCCTGCGATTTTGCCAATTTAATCATGTGCTTTGACTTCCATACTGCATAAGCATCGTAAGCGGAAATGAAGATAAGAAGTATTATCACTGACAATAGATTGAACAGGGGAACAAATATCGCTGCTAATCCGCCGTAGATGAACAGTTCAGTGAAGTTATGCACCAAGACATTGGGCTTAAACGTCTTCCACGCGCCGAAAATCAATCCTAAAAAGATTGCAGCTTCTTTTTGCAGAAAAGCGCTCCCTGCGATTATCAATGCGGCCGTCGCCGCCAATAAAAACCACAGTTTCCATACCAAAGTAAGATTATAACGCATCAGCAGGAACAATAATCCGGTGCCGGCAAGAATAGCTACAATGACCTGGATGAAAGATGTTTTTTCATCCAAAGGCGGCCGTTCTCCGATCGGCAGATCCTTGAATTCAGTTTTCCCGGTCTCTGCGCTTTTGGCCGGATCGATGTAATTGTAGATTATGGCGATGCCGATGAATTGAGCGATAAGAAAAATTGCCAACATCACTACGGTCATGATAAGGCTGTGTTTCATACGCTGTAGAAAAGAAAAATAGTTTATATATCTATTGCAGAGATGATTTCCGATTAAAATTCAGCCCAACAGTTTTTAACGCAATTTTTATAAAACTGCTCCTTAAATAAACTAAACTATGAAACATTCCTTACTCGCAGCAGCTTTTTTGAGTCTTAGCTCTTGCGCTCCGCTATCTGAACCGGAGGTTAAAACCCCGCTGGTTGATATTGGAAGTTCCGGAATAAATCTTGAAGCAACTCTAAAGGCTGTTCCGATTGACAGTTATCCCGAAAACAAAATCAGTACCAGAGATAAGATCGAAGCTATTTTAAAGGAATTAAAACAACCCGGAGACTACAGGATGGGTGGAATTGATTTAAGTTCGAAAACTATCTACGTTGATTTCTATTTTGAGATTTGTGATAAAAAATTAAGATTTGATTATTGCCAGAATAGCCTTTCTTTAATGATTTACATTGCTGACCTGGAGAAAAACTCTGAAATTTTTTTAGTTGATTCTCCGCCTTACGGAACCTTAGATTATTTTGATTTCTGTAAAAATGGCGGCTGTAAGATAAGGCCGCTAGGTTATCAGATATTGGGATCAGAATTATTGGAGAGAATAGTTGATATAGGTTACAGACAAGTCATTGACGAAAATAAAAAAAGTTTTATTGATTCTGAAGTAGAAACTATTTTCCAAAAATTGACTAATTTTTAATCAAATCCGACATAACTGCTTTCAGCCCAATCTTTATTCTTGACTATGCTTTGCCGGGCAAATTCTTTAAACGAAGGAACTTTCACCGGGACGGCGAATTTAGTAAAGATAGAAGTAACTAATGCTTCTCCGATGTCCAAGGAAGCGATATTCCTGTTATCCTGGCTTAAATCCTGCGGCGAAGATTCGATCACCGCCTGGCGTTCCGAACCCATCTCGATCCCTAAAATGATTTTAGTGTTCATGTTTGCCAAGATAGGTTTGGGAATCTCTGAAGGCAGCTGAGTTATCGCTATCAAACCGACTTTAAATTTCCTGCCTTCCCTAGCAATAGTGTCAAAAACATTGCTTCCCTGTTCCAGCACGTTCTTTCCCAATACCCGCAAGGCCTCTTCTAAAACTATTGAAACTACCGGCTTATCGTCTAACTGTCCGATCCGCTTGTAATATTTATACCTCTCGAATATTTCATTTGTAATCAGGCTTCCGATCAAGATCTCTACTGCTCCAGAGAAATAACTGGTATCTACAATTACAATTTTTCCCCGTTCGAGATCCCTGCAGATATCTGCGATGGTATTTTCACCGGCGACGATATCAAATATTCCTTGGCAGGATAATTGCCCCTGATCAAAATCCAATCCCAACAGCGAAATTAATTTTCTTTTTACTACCGCGATGGTATCTTCATGGAAGTGAACATGCTCGATCTTCTCTTCCTTCAATAAGCTTAATATCCAGTTGGCGCCGAATTTTTTGTGATACACCTGCAGGCATTGCCGCTGCGGATCGGTCAGCATGATTGCGCCATGGAAATGTTCCGGCTTGAGTTTGGTGATATTAATTTTCAGCATCTGTGCGCCGGCCGGCGGCTTTACCGGCGTGTAATAGCTTACTTTCCCGACAGCAGGATGATCTTTCAACCCCAATCCGTTTCTTCCGTAATACTCATCATGCGGATCCAGCACCAGCATGCCCGCGTAATCCTTATCCAAGATGCCCCATAAGATGCAGGACATCAGGTTGCTGTTGTGCACAAAAAGGCCGCCATGTCCCGCGAAGAACGTTTTATTATCTTTTACGGTCAAATCATAAACATATTTTTTGTGATACTTAATTTTTTTTATTTCTTTTATCCTATCCCATCTAAAATTTGTTAGGTATCCCAAATCTTTAAAATTATCAAATCTTGATAAAAATTCATTGAATAAATTTCTGCTGGGCCTTCTTTTGCCCAGCTCAATTGCAGAAATCATAGAGTAAGAGCAGCCGATCTTTAAAGCAAATTGCTTTTGGCTTAAACCAGCCTCTACTCTTTTTGATTTGAATAATCCCTTGTTTACTGGAATTAAGTCCGCGTTTGTATTCTCTTTATAGTTTAGTTTATCTTTCAAGACATCATTTTTCCTGGGGAATTGAAACCCAACTTCCGATAAAAATGCGGTCAAGTCTGATCTGCCAGATATTTTAAGCCGGTAATACCAATTCCCGGGGTGATTTGTATTTGTGGATCTTTTCCACATTTTTTTACATCTGCATAAAATACCATATCTGTACAAAGCAAAACAGATATCGCTAGCAAGTTTCTTAGATTTGGTGGTAGTTGAGATCATAAAATTCCTCTTTTTCAAGATTTTAACGATGTCTACGCCGCCGTCGCCTTCAAAGTAAGTTTTAAGAAGAATTGCTAGATCGTTATTTGATAAGCTCATGAAAAAATTAGGTAGCCTCTTGTCGCCAGAAACTCTCCCCACACCTAAACTTTTTAATATCTTTGTGAATATAGAAGAAGATACCCCCACATCGCTATTATTTCCTTTTTTCTTGATCCAGAAGTGATGTATATCTAGCTTATTAAATATTTCATTTAATAAGGCCTGCCCGTCTTTTTCTGAACAACTGATTCTAAAACTATTTTCATTGAGACTATATCCTTCTGCGATATAATATCCTAATAATTGCAAGAATTCCTTTGCTAAAGGATAAATTGCCTTTAATTTTTCTCTAGAATGGTAATCAAGTAAAGTAATTTGCCTCAATTCATTAGGGGACATATCTTCTTTTAATAATTGAGATAGGATAGTGATTCTGATTTTATCATTTCTAATTACTATATCATTATACTTTTGTAATGGCCTAGTAAAATACTTTGACAAAATCTCTAAGCATTCAATTTTTGGCTTAAAATATTTTACAAGGTTATTGTAATCGACTACATAGATATTACTTTGATTTTTCAAAAGTTCAAACAGATTTATTTCTTTTAAATTACCGGATTCATTTAATTTTAAAGGTAAAGGGATGTAATCTTCAGTAGAGATAT
Organism: Nanobdellota archaeon; assembly: GCA_038045005.1. GTDB lineage: Archaea > Nanobdellota > Nanobdellia > Woesearchaeales > GW2011-AR9 > JACPIL01. Next base: position 7,555 of record JBBSYZ010000020.1, read on the forward strand.
CCTGCGTCTTTAAAATTTTTAAACCGCCGTTTCGTAAAACATACAGGTTGTGATCCTTAGTCACTAAAATTTCTCTACCGCTTTCCGTAGTCACCTGATACATAAAAGAAGGGGCTTTGTGCTTAACAAAATTAGTGATTTCCTTAAGATCTATGGAATAATTTTTAGGATTCATGCTAACTACTTCTAGTTTAGAATCCCTAAAATGAAGATTGTTTACTATCTCTCCGATAGGTTTTATAGAAAATACGCCGCTTTGTTTGATCAGCACCTCTTCATTTTCATCAAGACTTTTGCCTTTCCCCGTAGAAGCCGGAATCAATACGTGGTGGCTCAACACTTCTTTCCCCGGCAGAAGAATGTCAAAATCCATCTCCTTGCTTCCGCTGCGCAGCTTGCCCAGAAACAAAGGGTGTTCTGGCTTGGTGATAAAAGAAAGATCTTCCTTCCGGATCTCGCGCACGGTCGAAAAAAAAGAAGGCAGTTTTTTGCACATCTTGCTGCCGTCGGACAAGGTCAGGATCGGCTTCATGAATGCTAATTGATAATTGCGCAGCCGCCCATCCATGATGGAGAAACTTCCTTCTTCCAGATTCATTCCCGCCACCAGTTCTAAATTCTGCTGCGAGATCTGGCTGCCATACACTAAATCATAAACCTGAAGGATGAAACGTTCCGGAGGGTTGTCAATCACCACTAATTCCCCGATTTCCAAAGAAACATCTGCTTTTATCCTGGCGATGAGTTTGGAAAAATCGCCGGATATCAATTGGCCTTTGGTCAAGGTTTCCATAACTCCCCGTCAAACCTGATCTCCAATCCGCCGATCCTGCCGCTGATGGTCCTGCAGTTTACGCCGGCTTTTGCCAGCTTATCCAAGGCTTTATTTGTCGATTCTTTCCATCTCACCGGAATTTTGTCTATCAACTCCTGATGCACCACCAATCCGGAAATCCCTGCTGTGATAATCGCTTCCGCACATTTATCACAAGGTATCCACGGCACATACAGAGTTGTTCCGACAGTAGAATGCCCGTAACTTTCCGCGACGGAAATCACGTCCACTTCAGCATGTATGACGGACTGGTATTTCTGTTCCCGGTCATTCCAGATTTCTTGGTTATCGTTCATCTCCCAGGGAAGATGGTTATAGCCGAAAGCAAGCATGATATTTTGGGGATTGACCAATATTGCCCCGGTCTGGGTGGAAGGATCCTTACTTTTGAGCGCTCCGATCTCGTAAGCGAAGCGCAAGAAATAGAGGTCATCCGGATGGTGGTCGTCCATCTGCTATTGGCTGCTTATTTGGCTTTTAATTATTTCTATACCTTGATTATTATATCTTACTGCATTGAATGGTAGATGAAGTTCCCGGCTTTAGGCAGCAAATGCTCCTGCCAACAAAAATCTTTATAAATAAGCTGCCTTTTTGAAGTCCCATGGAACCGACAGTAGTAAATTTCCGGCAGGGAAGACATCATAAAAAAGATAAGCAGATGGTGATCAAAGTAGCTGATTCCGCAGACGCTGCGACTAAAATGATCGGCAAGACCGCCGTATGGACCTCTTCTGCTGGAAAAGAGATCAAAGGCAAGATTACTCAATTGCACGGCCGGAATGGAAATGTCCGCGTTCATTTCTCAGAAAAAGGGCTGCCCGGGCAGGCTCTTGGACAGAAAGTTAAAGTGGCTTAGGATTAATGAATTATTTCTTATATATTGGTAAATAGTTTCTTTATACGACCTCTAAGATTATTTCTTAGAATGCAGCATTTCTAACTGCTTAAACACATTCCCTAATGAGCCGCGGAGAGTCTCAAAGTTGTCTAAGATTGCCTTGATGTCCGCACGGCTGTTGATATTTGCTGGAATCTTATCTTTAACATCCCCTAAAAATTCTTTCTGCGCAGCCTGCAGGAAATTGATTATTTTTAGTACTGCTTCTCTATCGCCGGCTTCTAAATTGCGCAGCAGCAGCTTGCAGCTGCGGACGGCTTTTCTGAGATTATCTTGAACTTCGTCTATTTTCTTCCTGGCTTTATCTCCTTTCAGGTCATTGAGACTATCTTCCACTTCGCTTAATCCGCTCATGGCTTTGATCACATAATCTTTTACCGGGCTGGTCAGATCCTTTTTTCGATCCATCTGTTCTTCTGCTTCCTTTTTCCCTGCCCACTCTTTCAACTTCCCACGCACGGCTGCTCCTTTCTCTCCCCATTCCTGCTCCTGCTTAGCTTTCTCTTCCGGCGTAGTTACCCAGAAAATCTTGACTATATACCAGATGATCATAAGGCTGACGATAAATAAAGCCCAGGAAATGAATATTCCCATAGTAACAATTACTGGTGGCGAAGAATCGGTAGCCGCGGCGAGTAAAAGTTGATTCGCCATCGCGATTAAGATCCAAAATAAAATCATCGACAATATTAACTTGATGATTACAGTCATCTTGGTTTCCTGATCCTTGCCTGGCCATTTCCAGATCAGATACCAAAATCCGAATATGGGGCCGCCGATGAGCAGCAAACCTACTGCCGTAGCCCAGCCGGCTCCTACCGCTAAGATCGCTGAAGCGGGAAGGAAGATTGCGGAAATAGTAGCTAAAACTGCTGCTACCACTATAGCTTGGCTTCGCTTGAAAAAACCAAAAGGCTTCTGTTGAGCTGCTCCTAAGCCGGTGATAACTGCAAAAAATAAGGTAAATGACAAAATCCAAATCAAAATCCTGGTGAACGGAACCGTTCCGGAAATGCCGATAAAAGATAAACTGCCTACTGACAAGAATTTCTGCCAGGCCCCTTCCAAAACGTCCAGCGGCCCGGCGTAAACTGCAGGTATCCCTAAAGTCAAAGCAAACAGCCACCAGCTCTTTTTCATATCAGAGAGAAGAATTTAGAGATTTATAAGATTTGTGGGAGTGAAAAGATTATTCCTGCTGATTACTCGTATAAACTTCTGGTTTCCTGGATGATGCCGGTCATCTCTTTCTTCGCTTCGCCCTGCCTCTTGTAGGCATCTTCAAGCAAAAATTCTTCTTTCCGGAATCCTTCTATCAATTTATACAGTTGTTTTAAATTGAATGGAACCGAATCAGTAAGTATTCTATAAGGTCCGCCTTCAAACATTTCCGGCTTGAGAGATTCCAACGCTTTCATGTCGTCAGAAGTTAATATGCCCCTGTAAACATCTTCCACTCCGGCGATATCGCGGGCAGTTTGCTGATGCAGCAGCAGGATATTATTTTCCAAAGCTTTTACTTCATCTGGGACTTTGATCTTTTTTTTCTTAAAATAATCAAACATCTTGTCCAGTTTTCTATCTGCTCTGTTCGTGGTTTTACTTAAGTCAGTGAAAGTGCGTTTTACTGCACGCAAATTCTCTCCGAAGCCCAAAATTGTTCTAACCAGCTTGGTGTGTTCTGAAACGACAAAATAACGGCGATTACCATATGTTTCCAATTCAGCGAGAACATCCAATGCGCCATGCTTAAGCGTATCTAAATTTTTCTCTTCCTTCTCTTCATCTATGTATTCATTAAGTTCTGCTTTATGGGTCCGGCGCGCAAATCTTCGCGGCAGATTTTTCATCCATACTGCCGCATTGAACGAACCTCCGGCAAAATTAGATATGACATTCGACTTCTGAGCAAGCTGTATAATCTCCCAGACTATCATTAAGACTATGATAGTGATACCCCAATTTACCAAGGATAAGATTTGCTGGGCAAGATTTTCTAAGACCATGTTGTTTTCCTCAGGAAAATATTTTTTGTACTTCCTGCATACCTCCCGTTGCTGCCGGCAATAGATCCATGGCTTCGCTTTTCACTGAAATTAAAACCATCAGAAGGATTAAAAGGACAATTATCCTTAAGATGATATAACTGGGTTTATCTGCAGGAATCATCCGGAATGCCAACAGTCCGCCAACTACCGGAACCGCAATAAAAATTACTGAAATAATGGTAGCATACGCTGCGCCGATTCCAGCCAATACTGCTCCGGGAATAAACATCCCCGACATTATCGCTAAAACAAGAGCTACCGCAATCCCCGCATTATGGCTTATCCCTGTGACCTTAACACCTTCATATAATAAGGCAAATATTAAGATTACAATCAAGATCCGCATAAAGCCCACTAATGAATCTTCATTATTGCCTAAGAAACCGAGAGTTCCGAACCACAATAATTTATCCCATATATCATCTGCCGAAGGGCCAGACGCCGGCGTGCATGAAGCTAAAAACAAGGAAAACAAAATTAATGCCATCACACCTGCTTTTTTCCACTGCATGGCCTAAAGTAGTCCATTAGTATTATTAAACTTTTCTGTAACTCTCTCCTTAACACAAACAAAATCTTTATAAATAAGCCCCTATCCTGAACCGCTATGACTCATATATTATCAGTTAATCCAACCAAATTAAACAAAAAGGTCGCTGAGGAACTTAAAAAGATGAAATTGGTCCAGCCGACGCCTTGGTCAAAATTCGTTAAGACTGGGCATCACAAAGCGCGCCTTCCTGACGATACTGATTGGTGGTATTTCCGTTCTGCTGCCGTGTTGCGCAGCGTAGCTAAATTGGGTCCGGTCGGAACTGAAAAGCTCAGGACCAGGTTCGGAGGAAGAAAACGACGCGGTTACCAGCCGGAACATTTTTACAAAGCATCTGGCTCGATACTAAGAAAAATTCTTCAGCAGCTGGAAAAATCAGAATTGATTAAGCATACCCAAAAAGGCGTGCATAAAGGAAGAATTCTGACGCCGAAGGGCACTTCTTTCTTAGACAAGATAGCAGTCCAGATCTTCAAGCAGGAACGCAAGGAATCACAGCAATAGATAAATCATGGCCACTTACAAACATCCATCCAGAAAGAAACGTCTGATCAAACTTAGCCGGCAGACTAAATGGGCCCCTTTCTGGGCAGTATTCAAGACTTATGGGAAAGGAAGGCGCGTCCATCCTTCACGGATAACCCACATCAAAAGGAACTGGAGAAGGATCAAGACTAAAGCGTAAAAATGGCCACTAAAACTTCATTAGAGCAAAGAACCGTTAAGCCAATCGTATTAGGTAATCTGGCCTTGGACGGCGAAGCAGTTCGCGATGCGAATGGAAATTATCTTATTAAAAGCCAATCAGAGTGGATGAGTTATTTGGCCGGTTCAGGAAAACGTCTTCCTACTTTGCCGGAATATTTTGCCTTTATACATCATTTGCAAAAAGAAAACCACCCGGCTTCAGCAGGCTTATTGCAAGATTTGGTGAAAGGCGGCTTGTGCACCGGCACGCAGTTTTGTTATTATCGCAAAAATGCCATTACTCATTTCGGAGATGAAACTCTTGTTATTCCGTGTACTATTCCGAAAGGAAGTGGCTATTTGGATGAGTTGGTGGGGGACAACAACGACTGGCGGAAAGTAGTGCAAATTGCTTTTGGGCATAATAAAGCAGACGAAGTAATGGAAGTACTGCAGAGATTATGTGGGGAACGGCCTTACATCTGGACATCATCAGCGGAAAGCAGAAAAGAATCCCCGGAAGGGGCGGTCTGGCTCGGCATCCTTACAGATAGTTTCCTTCTCTATTGCGGCAGCAGCCCTATCATCATCCTCGGCCGTGCTCGTCGGGTGCGCAAGAAAACTGACAGCGATCAGTTTTCTGCGCAGAAATCTGATAGTAGTTCAGATTTCTTGCGTCGTCAGGAAGGGTGCGAAGCACCGCGCGCGGAAAATGGCAGCGCATATCGAACTCCGGCAAAAACGCAGGAAGAAGTTTTAGATGAGAAGCTCAGCGAAATTATGGGAACATTCCGTCAATTAAAATCTCCTGCAATCGCAGAAATTTATGATAGATTAGAACAACAAGTATTACAAAAATTAAAAGAATTATACTCACAAAAATAAATATGGCAAAAACAACCGAAAAAACCTTGGAAAGGACTTATAATGTCCCTCTGCGCAAAGAATACATGAAAGCGCCACGTTGGAACCGCACTAAAAAAGCGGTCACTGCCTTGCGCCAATTCTTAGCCAAGCATATGAAATCGGAAGAAGTCAAATTGAGCAAGGAATTGAACGAATTCATGTGGAAGCACGGCATCAAAAATCCGCCGCACCACGTCAAAGTAAAAGCAGTAAAAGATGATAAAGGGATAGTTAAGGCTGACTTGTTCGGCGCTGAAAAGCCCGCTTCCAAGAAAGAGAAAAAGGAAAAAAAAGCGGTTAAGAAAGAATCTGCCAAAGAAAAGACCGAACTGCCGAAAGCTGAACCAAAAGAATAATTCTATAGTAAACAACATTTACATTTAGACAATTAGTCGTTTACTAATAAGTAAATGTACCTGCGTTTTGTCCCAAAACTTAGGTCATTTACTATACGAACATTTTTAATTAATCTTCATTTTCTCATCTGGATGCAACGACTTATCTTCATCAAAAAAGCGGCCGTGGGAGAATTTGGAAAACACCCTGCGGAACGGACTGCTGAAGAGCTGAACCAATATGGCATCGTCAACATCGACAAGCCGAAAGGCCCGACCAGCCACCAGACTTCAGATTACGTCAAAAAAATACTAAAGATCTCTAAAGCCGGGCATTCCGGCACGTTAGACCCGGCTGTGACCGGCGTACAGCCCGTCGCTTTGGGCAGAGCTACGAGAATCACCCAGTTTCTTCTGACCGCGCCGAAGGAATATGTCTGCCTGATGCATCTGCACCAAGAAACTCCGGAAGAGACCATCCACGAAGTCGTCAAAAAATTCATGGGCAAGATACAGCAAAGGCCGCCCATCAAAAGCGCAGTGAAACGTGTAGAAAGGACCAGAGAGATTTATGAATTTGAAATTTTGGAGATAAAAGGAAAAGATGTCTTGTTCCGCGTCAAATGCCAGGCCGGAACGTACATCCGCGTATTGTGCCACAAGATCGGGGAAGAGCTGGGCGTGGGAGCGCATATGGCTGAACTGCGCAGGACGCAGGCCGGCCCCTTCACCGAACGGGACAACCTCATCACGCTTAACGACCTGCAGGATGCTTACCATTTCTACGCTGAGGAAAATAATCCTAAAGTTCTCCTGCGCTGCATCCAGCCCATAGAAAACGCGCTCAAGCATATGCCCAAATGCTGGATTTTTGATACCACCATCGAAAGCGTTTCCCACGGCAGAAATCTTGCCGTCCCGGGCATCTCTAAATTAGAGAATTTTCGCAAGGGAGAGATTGTCGCCGTAATTACGCTTAAAGAAGAATTAGTAGCTGTCGGTGAAGCGGTGATGTCTGCGGTGGAGATCAACACCGCAGAAAAAGGGATCGCCATCGACACCAAGAAAGTATTTATCGAACCTATCTTAAAATCTTAAGAAAAATCTTGAGAAAAATATTAAGAAAATATCTGTAACAATCATATCAATCTTTCTGAGCTAAACGAAACAATCTTCCCAGGTCCAATTCAAAACCTACTGCCGGCATGAGCAACCCCCAATTAGTTATGACCTGAGGATGAAATTCTCCGATGATGCCGATATTTTCCCCGTTCGCCATGACTTCTCCGACCCTTCCTTCGATGAAACCGGAAAGCTCGCTTTCTTTTACTGAACATTTTATCCCTACCGCCAGCATCAAAGCTTCCAGCGCTTGCCGCGCTTCCGTGAAATCAGTCTTATCATGGCAAAGGATTACCGAAAGATGGTCTGTTTCTACAATGCCGGTCTCTGAATCTCCGTGATGGAACACTCTTCCGATCTCAAATATGTTCTGCGGATATTCATGGTGCTGGTTTTCCGTGAGATTTTTCATCAGGCTGGGAAAAAGCGCATTGCGCAGATGATTATGCTCTCCCAGAGCATTTTTCAGCGGAACTGCCGCCGCGGATGAATTCATCTTGGCGGTAAGTTCTTCTTTAGTGACCAGATGAAAATTCTTCACTTCCAACAGCTGCATCCCCACCAATAATTCCCTTACTTTGTCGGCGAACTTCTCAAAAGCATCTTCTTCTCCGATCGTGGCTACATCAGGTATCTCTTCCGGGAAATTTTCGTAGCCGTAAGCGATGGCGATATCTTCGATCAGATCGACCTGATGCAGAATGTCTGCCCGGTACGCGGGAATCGACACTTCTCCGTCTTGGCACGCATATCCCATGCGTTCCAGCAGCTTGCCCGCTTCCGCAGCCGAGAGCTGCAATCCCAGCCTTTTGTTGACGTAAGGCAGGTCCAGCTTCATCTTTTGCGGAGTTAAGGCCGGAGACGATCTTGCTCCGTCCGGGTATAATAATTTAAGTGAATAAATCTCCCCGCCCATGTCGGCCAAAGCCGTTACGATGATATTCAAACACGTGCTTAACACCCCGAAATCGAATCCGGAGCATTCCACGAATATATCTTTAGTATGCGCAGTGACTCTTCCCGTTTTTTCAGAATTGATGATGGGCGGCATACTGAGGATTTCTCCTTTTGCATCCTCGAACAGCGGATACCTCGGCAAGCCTTTCAGGAGATGCCCATACTCTTTTCCGGCTTGATGTTCTTCCACGATCTCGGCGGCAGTCATCTCCGAACCGGCTTCCAGCGGGCGGAATCTTATCTTTTCCGGAACTTCAGCTTTGTAAGTGACGGGAAAAGTTATCTTTTCCAGAGGATATATCCCGATAGCGGCTTTTTTTCTGTTTCTTCCGTAAGTGACATGCAATTTTTCCTGGATCTGGATAATTTCTTTTATTTTTTCTTCATCGAATTTCAATCCTTTGACGATGGCGCAGGCGGTATAAGGCCTGATCCCATTGACTGAAGGATCGATGATTACTTTTTGCCCGCTGTCTTTTGCTGCATAATTTTTCAATCCGCTTCTTGCTCCGACGAAAGAGCTCAACGCGCGTACAAATCCCTGCTCCGAGAGCAGATCCGGCCGGTTGGGAAAGATCTGCACGTGGATCTCATCGCCGGTGATGTCTTCCAGATCCGTGCCCAGCATGGCTATGCGGTCTTTCAGCTCTTCTAACGGAAGCTGTTTCCCCAGCAGTTTTTCCACGACTTGTTTGTTTAAGGTTATCGTCGGCATGTTATTTTTTCATTTCAACCGTATCTTTCTGCATATTTAGGTTTATATTCGGCGGCATCATCTCAGCCACAGTTTCATTCCTCGTATCTGTTTAAGATCATTTTTATTTAAGTCACGGATGTCGGTGATGTTCCAGTATTCCGACACAATCCTTCCCATCCCCTGCCCCCAGGCTAAGACCGGGCAGTCGAATCCTAACAAAGGCTTGACCACTTCCGGCCGGAATATCCCTGCGCCGCCCAATTCCACCCATTGTTTCTTGACCGGATGAAATACATCCACTTCCAGGCTTGGCTCGGTGTACGGAAAGTGAGCCGGCCGCATCCTCACCTTTGTGAAACCCATCTTCTTGTAGAACTGGGTCAGGTATCCTTTGAGATGTTTCAGGTTGGCATCAGGATCGATGACGATCCCTTCTACCTGATAAAATTCAAATAAGTGTTTCCAATCCAGAGCTTCATTGCGGAAAACTTTTCCGATGGCGAAAAATTTCGCCGGCAGATCTTCTTTCTTCAGGCCAGCTATCGTCTGCGCTGACAATACGGTGGTGTGGGTGCGCAATAATACCTGTTCTGACTCTTCCCGGGAAAATTTATATCTCCATCCGGCGCTTCCCGTATCTGCGCCGTTTTCATGGACTTCTTTCACTTTCTTCCACAGCTCGGGAAGTTTCGCTTTTCCATGCAGATAGAATGTATCCTGCATCTCTCTGGCTGGATGATCCTGCGGCGTGAAAAGCGCATCTAAGTCCCAGAAAGCGGACTGTACATAATTGCCGGTCATTTCTTTAAAGCCGAGCTCCAGCCAGATGGACTTGATGTATTCGATGGCTTCATTTTCAAAATGTTTCCTGCCGGGGAATTTCTGCGGGACATTTATCTCCACGTCATAATGGCGGAATTGCTGTTCTTTCCATTCCCCCGATTTCAGCATGCCGGCGGTAAGCCGGTTGATGACTTTTCCTTTCAGATCCAGGGAAGCGATTTTTGTTCCCAGCTCGGTGAGGTCTGCGGCAGTTTCTTTTACTTCTTCCAATTTAAGGAATTCTTTTCTTTTTTTCAGCTCTTCGAATATGCTTTTTTCTTCTGCGGAAAGCAGGCTCAATTCCAGGGGAAAAGGTTTATGCAGGAATATCTCTTCGGGTGATTTTTCTTCCCGCAGCTTTTTTCCCAGCACCGTTATTTTTACCTGAAGATTTTCTCCGGTTTCTATCTGAATCGCCCCTTTCTTGCGCAAAAGACCGATGCAGGCATTGACTTCTTCCCGGCTGAGCTTGGATTTTTTAGTGATGACATTCAATCCCTTGAACTCATCGGAAAGAGCAGAGAGAAACGCTTTTTCCGGCAGCCCTTCTTTTCGATACCGCTGCCCATTGCTGTCTAAAGAGATAACTTTCTTGGTTTCGGAGCGGATAACCAGCAGCCCCTTGTTCTCCAGCCACTGCAGGGCGCGCATGACTTCGATCTCCTGCAGTTTGCTTTTCACGATGATCTGCGGGAGGTCTTTTTCCCATGCCAGTACCGGCAGGACCATCCTTTCCAGAGGATGAAGCTTGAGGATAAGTTTTCCGGTGTCCATGGATAATTTAGAAAGAGTGATTATTTATAAAATCTGCTTGTCAATTTTATTTTTGGAAAAGTAGAAATAAATTTAAACAAAAATAATTAAGATTTACTTTGAATTCCACACGTGCTCAAACATCTGGTCCATAGCAGTCGTGAAGTAAGGGGTTTTCACCCATATACCCAAATCATAAGAGGGATGCACCTCTTTGTCATCGAGCATCATGAATACCAGGTCTTTCCCATCGACGGTCACGAAACGTGAATTAACTTTGGAATTATGCCTTACTTCAGCCAACCCTTTCAGTTCGTCGGCAACCGCTTTATTTTCTTTCGTCAGCGGGACAGAAATTCTGATTTTTACTCCTTTCTTCTTGGCTTTTTCTAAAGAAGCGCGTAATCCTTCCACTTTACGTAAAAATCCTTTCTCAGTAGTCATGATGTTGACCTGCTTTTGCGCATCTTTGATTAATAGGTCCAGATGATTGTATAAGTTATTCCTTCCCCGCAGGCAGCTGCTGATGTCGGAAGGATCCACTAAACTTATTCCGTTGTTGTGAAGAGTCTCCAGCTCCTGCAATAGATCTGAACCTTTGATTGACTCCAGGCGCTTGATCTTTTCCTGAGCTTCGACATTCATGTGTTTTCTTACTCTATCAACTACTTCACCGGGAGGGATGGCGATATATTTTATCGGTTTTCCCAACTTCATCACCACGAACCCTTTTTTCTCCAGAGATTCTAGAACGTCATAACTTCTGGAACGGGGAACATCAGCTATGTCTGATAATTCTCCGGCGGTAGAGACGCCGCGGCTCAACAATGCCGCCCAGAGCTTTACTTCATATAAGTTTAAATCGAAGTAACGCCGCAGTTGGCTTAACATTTCCTCTTTCACAATCATTTTAATTGCCCCCTTTTTTATAAGTGATTATTATTTGGTAAATGACGAAAGTTCTGAGACCGAACGCCCGTGCATTTACCATTTAGAAAACAACAATTACTATTTTGTCCTAAATGTTTTGCCGTTTTCTAATTTGCTACTTGAGTATCAGTAAAATAAACTACTATTAAAAGGTTATGGTTTTACAAAATATAGGCTTCATATTTTGGAGGGGTTTTCGCAGGAAAAACTTAAAACCTTAAACAGATGGGTTTATCTCACGAAAATTTCTTGTAACGCAGTATCGCAGCGATCCCGCCGAGGCCGTTTAATTTTTTGCCCGATTCGCCTTTGGAAGCGATGATGTGGATTTCTCCCTGCAAAGAATCGACGGTTTTCATGCACCGGTCGACTTCAGTGAACTCTCCGCTAGTTCTTTTCTGCTGGATAAAGTCATCTGTAAGCAGGAGTTTAAGCACCGCGCCGCTCTGCGCTGCATCCCTCACTTCTGTCCAGCCGTAGGCCGCCTTTTCATTTTTGCTGATCTCTTTGAGCAGTTCTTCCGTCAGTAATTGTTCCTGACGCGCCCGGCTGTGCTTAAGCACTTCTGCCAGTTCAGGACGGCGCATTACTTCATCTAAGGAACGTTCGCTGATATCTGAGCAGACCGCCAAAACAAGTTTCTTCTTGAAATCTGAAGGAGATATTTTCTTATACAGGTCTTCTTTGTAAAATGCGGGGGAAGCAAGGATGATATTACTGGGATGATAACGCTCATGGTAAGCTTCAAGTATTTTAATTATTTCTTCTTGGAAGTCTTTTTTTACTTCTACGATTTTAGATTTCTTCTGCACTTCACCACTTAATGTGGCCAGTATTTCATAGCCAAACTTTTTGCTTAATGCGAATAACGCTTCTTCCCGGTCGAATAAGCACAGCAGGTATTCATATCTTTTTTCACAGGCTTCCCGAAGTTTTTGTTTCTGATATTCCAGCCACCGTTCTTTTACGATGGTGAATTCTGAGCCCTCTTCTAAAGCGATCGATTGATAGCTGTCTTTGGGCACCTCTTCAGTCCCTTCCTTGACTTTTCCGTTGATCCTGAGCGAAATTTCTGTCAATTCCACGGTTTCCGCAGCAATAGTGAGAGTAAACGTCTTTTTAACTGATTTGGCGTTCTCTCCTTCACCTATCTTGATTTTTCGGGTAGTTTTGCCTTTAATTATGTCTCCCCGGTCAATCAACTGGCTTAAATACCAGAGATCGTCTTTATCGTTCACTTTAAGTTTTGCAAATCCTTTCTTGAAATCGGAAGTTATGAACTGCATTGTATGCTGGGGAACACGAAATTTTATATATTTATTGGCGATTGATAGTTTAAATGACTTTAGAAGGCCTGGTTTTTGATGCTGAAGGCGGCGTTAAGGTAGAACTTAAGCTGGAATTAGTGGTTGACAGCGATTTGGGTTCATTTTTAGCTTCTGTTCCAGTCAAAGTAACCTATCAAGGAAAAATTAAAGATGGTTATCTAACTTACGATAAAGGTAAAAAGATTTTTATCACCGCTTTGACTGATTTCTTCCATGAAGCTACATCTTATAATCACCAGCACGTGCTTGAAATGGCCAAGACCTATACAGATCTGCTGGCCGATGGACGAGTAAAAGTAAAGGAAGAGTTCCGCGACCATGAAAGCGGCCAAGTGAATGAAGTTAAGACCTACGAAACTTATCACCGTTATAGGGTGGAAGTTGCCAAACGCGAATTAGTGGAACTTCAAAGAAGGGAAAAATTGGATAAGCTATTAAAAATTTCTTCTTAATTACCCTCGTCACTCCCACAATATTTAAATATAACAAATGTTTGCAGCATGGTTGATGTTTAGAACAAAAAAAGGGCAATCGGCAGCTGGCGCAGCAGTTCTTATAGCTATCATCGCCGCTTTGATCATTTTCTTCGTGATTTTGATACCGCAAAAAGATAGAGAAAAACTTCTTGAAGAAGAAACTGACACTACGCCGACTGTGCCAGGGGTTACAGGAAAAAATTTACTTACCGCCTCTCCCGGCCGGATAGATTATTTGGCTCAGAAAGAAGTGGAACATCCGCTCCCGGTAATTAATATTTATACTCAAACTGAAGCTAAAGTATTGGCAGAAAAGAATGTTGCCTACGCAAAAAAAGGCGTTTTCTCGGAAAAAGCAGATACTTTAACGGTAATGATTCCCGATTTGCAACATACTGAAAATGTGCTGTTAAGCCTGGGCGTTGAAGAATCTGAAGGCAAGCTTATTGTTTCGTTCAATGGCGAAGAAGTATTTAATGCTGAAGTTTCTATCGGCAGTTTAGCCCCGGTTTCTGTTCCTAAAAACCTTCTTAAGGAAGAGAACCTGATAACTTTTACTGTTTCCTCGCCCGGGTTGGCTTTTTGGAGCACTAATGAGGTTACGCTGCGGAAAGTACAGGTAGTTGCAGATGTCACCAGCGTGGAAGCACAGTCTTCTAAGAACGTATTCTTGGTTTCTGAAGTTGAAAAGAAAAACATGGAAAAAGTTGTTTTGAAGTTCCAGCCGGGATGTAAGATGGATGAAGTTGGGACTTTAAGCATATTAATCAACGGCAAGATAATTTATTCCGGCGTGCCGGATTGCGATTTGATGACTGTGCCTCTTGAATTTTCTCCCGAAACCCTGAATCAGGGAGAGAATGAGATCATATTTAAGACTGAAGAAGGAGCTTACCTCTTGACTCGCGCCATGATTGAATCAAAATTAAAAGAGATAGATTTCCCATCTTATTACTTTGAATTATCCTATGAAGAATACCGAAAAGTGGTGGAAGGCGATAACCGGGTGAAGATAACTTTAGATTTTGTGGATGTGGTGGCGCTTAAACTAGGAGATATTGTATTTAACGGTCATGCCAGATATTTTGACACTAAAGAGGTTTCTTATGCTTTAGATGTAAGCGACGAAGTGGTTCAGGGCGCAAACTCTTTGAAGATCAAGCCGCGGAAGACCTTGGAAGTGCGGGAATTAAGCGCGGATTTGGTGGAGTAAGGGATAAATAATTTGGTAATGAATAGATTTGACTGACAAGATTACTCAATTTTAGAAGAAATCTGCAAGTCTCATCAGTCAGATTTTAACATTGCCAATAATTTTGAAGTATTATAGAAAACTGCTTTTTAGGAACCGAAATGTTTATGAATTATGAATTCATAAAGTAGAACTATGCGGTTAATCAGGCAAAAGGGGAGAGAATACGAAGGTAAAGAATACTTCAAATATATCTTAGTTGTTCCTAATAAAGTAATTAAAAAGCTTGGTTGGAAAGGGGGAGAAGATTTAGAAGCGAATATTAAAGAAAAAAAATTAATCGTAAAAAAAGATTAAGATGGGAACCGAACACAAAATCATCCACGGGGACTGTTTGGAAGAATTACAAAAATTGCCGGACGAATCGGTAGATTTAATTTTTGCTGATCCACCGTATGGATTAGCAAAAAAGAAAGGATTGGGCTGGAAGTATAGCAAACATGTAACTCTTCAAGAAACATGGGATATATTTGGTAAAGATGAATTTTTTGAATTTAATCTTAAATGGATTGCTGAATGTTGGCGTGTCTTGAAACATGGGGGGAGTTTTTGGGTTTGTGGTTCTTTTCATAATATTTACCAATTAGGATTCATTTTACAGCATATGGATGCTAAAATTAATAATAGTATTGTATGGTTTAAGCCTAATGCTCAACCGAACATAACTTGCCGAATGTTTACTGAAAGTTGTGAACATCTTATTTGGGCAGTTAAAAATAACTCTAAAACGAAGTGGACTTTTAATTATGAAGATACCAAACATAAAATAGATGATGAACTCAATCCAAAAGGAAAACAAACGAGGAATGTATGGAACATTCCCCTAACCTCTAAAAAGGAAAAATGGGCGGGAGAACATCCAACTCAGAAACCAATAGAACTATTAAGACGTGTTATTTTGTCATCTAGTAAAGAAGGAGATTTAGTTTTGGATCCGTTTGTTGGTTCAGGTACAACTTCTGCCGTAGCTAAATCTTTAGGTAGAAATTCTATAGGAATCGATAAAGACAAAAAATATTTGGAAATTGCCAAGAAGAGGTTAGCTCAGAATACTCTTAATCCGTAGGCTGCGGTAGTCCTAAAAAACTTAGAGGTAATTCTCCGAAAAAGTAGAAACAACCAACAGACTGAATATAATTTAAAGTATCTCTGTAGGACTTATTATTGAACCAATCATTAATGACATAACAATATTCCACTTTTATGCCCGTTCCGTCTAAAAGCTTTTGGTATTGTTTTTTCTTAAAATCACAAGTTTGTAGCTTTTCATCCACACTTCCAGCTACTCCCTGAAACTTCATCTCAATAATGAATAATGTATTATTTGCCAAAACAAAGACCGTTTCGTCAGGCAATAACTATTTTGAAATCTTTTCCTTCCAATCAATATTATGCTTTGGTAAAACCCCTTATAGAGATCATGCTTTTTAAATAATTGAGCTACTTTCTTGCCTTTAAAAAGCAAGTCGTTGTCATCGGTGGAATAACCATTCATCTTCTCAAAAACAGAACGCAAATCTACTCTACTTTCAAATTTAAGTCCAGATTGGGTTTTTGCCCCACCTTTTCCGCCTCTTATCATATCAATAGAAAAAGTATACTTTTCTAT
The DNA here is from genome assembly GCA_038045005.1 of Nanobdellota archaeon. Lineage (GTDB taxonomy): Archaea > Nanobdellota > Nanobdellia > Woesearchaeales > GW2011-AR9 > JACPIL01. The sequence continues at coordinate 23,766 of JBBSYZ010000020.1, forward strand.
ATAAAACTAACTGGCGTTAAGCGTATAGTTCAAATTCCCAGGCTAATATGAAACCCTATGCTTCGCAGGTCACTAACAGCCTCGCTAAACCGATGTTTTACGTCGTTGGTCGGCGTTCCCCGTACATTAAATTAAGAAACTACTTAATTTCAGTACAGAAAATCAATAGTTTTTGATTTTCTTGTAAGGGACAAGCCCCTTGCAAGAAAACAAGCAAAGACTTGTTTTCTGCACAGAAATGATGGTTTTACCTCATTTCTTGTGCCGACGTGAATGTGATTTTTGAACACGCTCGGAAAGGGTTAGTAACCAAGGGTTTCATATTAGCCAAATTCCCAGTAACATTTTTATATGCAGAAAGATTAGTATTCCTCAAAAAAGAGGAATTATGGCAGATAAATCTATGTTGCATTCCCTGAAGAAATTTTTTATGGCTGATAAGCTGGGCAGAACGGGCAGGTTCCAATATAAGTCAGAAGTTCAAAGGGAACCAGAAGATAAAGAAAGAGAACGGGATGGAGAAAGAAAAGGATTGAAAAAAGAATCCGCCGGAGAAAAGGGATTTTCGGGCAATTTTTTTGCCGGTTTAAAAAATAATCCACCATCTTCTCCTGCCAGTAACGTTGGCAGTAAAGTTCCCGCGTCCATCGGTGTATATCTGGTATTAATAATTATTGCGATTATTGGACTGTTTCTTAATAATTTTATTTCTTACAGCCCGGCCGCATCTTTATTCCTAAGCATTTTGATATTCATTTTCTTTTTCATCGCCATACATTACACTCCCGAAGCAGCTTTAAAGAAAACATTAGTGATTATTACTTTCGTCCTGAATTTATTCATGCAGTTCATGCTGGGTCTGTTTCCCGAATCAGAATTCAAATCTGCGGCGATTACTTATTACGTCTTCGCCTGGATAGCTCTTTCCTTAGTATTGTTTTTAATGGGGGTATTTGATGCTCTTGGCGCCGGCCAGCGCTTGCCCTGGTGGGCTTGGCTGCTGACTGCATTTTTACTGGGTTACCTCTTGATATACATATTGTTTCCTTTCCTGGCCCAGAGCCCGTTGCTGTACCAGGATAAAACGCACGCAGATTATTATTTCATCGCCAAGGAATACCTTTTATCTACCGCCAGAAGCATTCAGGAAACAAAGAACACCGCGATTGATTACCTGGGCTGTACTTTCAGCGCAACGGCGACACCTTACCAGACCTGTTTAGAGAACCAACGCATTGAACGTTATTGTACCGCTAGTTTTAAAACAGCAGCGGAGCAGAAAGATTGCGCCATAAAACAAAAAGATATTCTTCGGCGGGGAGAACGTCCCGGCGTAGCCGGAAGTGTGAGTGATGCTATTGAGAAAGTAACTAAGGTCACTCTAAAGACAGACGAATATTTCCCTAAGGAAACGCCTAATGCACAGCAGCCGTATCCGATAACTTTTGACGTTCAGAATCCGAGAGAGCAGGCGTTTATGGTAAAATTTGATTGCATCTTCAAGCAGACGAAACTGAATATTCCCGGAAAGATTTCGATATCTGGTCTAGATGCTAATGAAATACAGGTTGCGGAAACTAAAAAGCAGGTCCGCCTGGAATGTCAGCCGACCACGGAACTGAAGGGGTGGTACACTATGGAATTAAATGCAGTATTGTCAGGCTTGCAGACTTTTTCTTTCCTAAAACGAGCTTTTATCAGCAAGGAAGCAGATGCCGCGCTCCGTAAACTTATTGAGACCGATAATTTTAAAACTTGGGAACGCTCATCGCAGGGCCCGGAAGAATTTGCTTTGCTGAATTTTAAATTCGGGACCGGCAGCGCTACAGAACCGCTGGTGCTGGTGGACGAACCGGTAATATTTTCTTTCTCAGTCAAGGATTTAGAGAATGGGCAAGTTTTAAAAGTGAACAGCTACAATTTCCACGGATTATTTGAACGCGGATTCAGTGTAGATCCAGAACGCATAGGTGATGCAGACTGTCTGGCCGGCAGTGAAATCACTATTATCGAAGATCAGACCAAGAAGCGGGAACCCAGCGAATTGAAGAGGTGTTTCCTGAATCTGCCGCCGGACTTGAAAGAATTGACCGGCAATTCATTTGAAATAGAAACTTTTGTTGCGGAGATTAATTACGATTACAAAATCACTAAATCTATTCCTATCGAAGTCACTCCGGTAGAGGTAGTCTCATGAAGAGATCTGTAACCATATTATCGGCAGCATTGCTGATTTTTTCGCTTTTGCTTTTTTCCTGCGCTAAAACTCCCGAACGCGGCCTGGATATAAATTACAAGCAGGGATTTTCCGATATTTCCATAGAATATTCCGGAAACGCCCAGGAATATCAGGCCCGGCCATTTGATTTGCCTATCTTGATCCACAATAACCTGGCTTATGACGTCGAAAATGTGGTCGTCTCCGTCCTCGGCTTTGACCAGCATTATGTGGAATTGTTTTCAGAAAGGGAAAATATTGAATTGATAGAAGGAAAAAGCATTTTCAATGACGGCGGCGGGAAAGAAGAACTGCTGTTTAACGGGCAGCTGGGGCCGTTGCTTCCTGGAGCAAGCAAGGAAACGCAGAATTACCGCATTTATGCCAGATATAATTCCAAGGTTGAATTCACGCCCAGCATCTGCGTTACCGGACAATTAACCGGTTATGAAACTTTTGAAGGTAGCTGCCAGTTCCAGCCGGAAATCACATTCAAGGGGCAGGGCGCTCCAGTAGGCGTGACTCAACTGCAGATAATTCCCCGCCAGGGAAGAGCGGTTGAATTACGGATGCTTATTGAGAATAAGGGGAAAGGAAATGTCGGAAGTGTTTCTTTAGGTGCGGCGGCATTAGGCGGAAAACCGATGAGCTGCGAATTCCGGGGAGCAGACCAGCAGGAAACTAGTTTGTTTTCTTTTGAATCCGAGCAGAAAAAAGTGAATTTGCTTTGCACCGGATTTCTGTCCAGTGAAAATGCTTACATGACTACATTGTTAATAGAATTGTTTTATGATTACGAAATAAATGTGCAACAGACCTTGACAATATTGGAATGAAGTTCTTGCTTTATTACTTGCGACGACTTTGGAATTATTTTTTCTTTGCTTTTTCCAAAGCTTCTTCAAATCTCTTTTCATTGAAGCCGACAACTATTTCCCCGCCAAAATCTACCACTGGAACGCTGACTTGCCCGGACTTTTCTATCAATTCGTCGCGAAATTGGCTGTTTTGGCTTTCCGCGACATCGCAGTCCTGAAAGGGAAGCTTCTTTTTCTTCAGCCATTCCTTAGCTTTGGTGCTCCAAGAGCAGGTAGGGATGGTATATATTTTTATTTCCATTTTGTGTTTTGATGATACTATTATCTTTTTATGATATCTATCAGTTTTCGTATGAAATGTTTAGGTTCTTTGCTGAGCACGTACTTTTCCGATCCGTTATCAAACGTTATGACGTCTCCTTGCTCTGCTGCTTTCCAGAAAAGATCGGGAAAGGTTTTAAGCTTTTCTGAGCTAATTATCAATAAATCCTTTCTCTGGCCGATATTCATCTGATAATATTTGGGCCGCCGATGTTTTCTTACTGCGACATACGTTCTTTCTTCCGTAGCAAGAATAACATTTGTTCCTTCGGTGTTATACTTATGGATGGTGCGACGAAGAACAGTCCCGGGGCCAGTTTCCGTATTTTCATTGTTTTCAGCCTTCTTTTCTTTATTCTTATTTTCTTTATTCTTAGTTTCATTGTTTTCTTTGATGTTGCTTAAGATAGAATAAAATAATTTTTCTGAATCGGTCTCTCCTTTCGGTTTAAATTCCGGATCAAATGTTATCGCCCCTTTAATGAAGCCATTGTGGCAGAAAACGTATTTTCCCAGTTGAGGGTGCTTTGTCATGAAAGGATGGGTGTTTTCCAGCGCGACTTTGCTTCCTGCTTTTTTCCGCACATGAATAATAAACAAGCTGGTTTTGATTTTACCCAGCTTGCTGAGTTTTCTTACCTCTGAATCTTCAAAGATAGCTTGTGTGGATTTCTGAAGGACGAATTCTCCCGCCTTATTTAGGTAAGCTGCGCCCCAGCCGTCTGGATGCCGGCAGCTTCCCGGACCTTTTTTTTCATTAAGCTCGTGGATAGAATTCTCATCTTTAGCCATCAAAACGGCGCTTTCTATTACTTTGGTGACGTCTACGTTCCCGGAAGCTACAATCATTCGGCACATTGGTTATCTTTCCTGAGCCGAAAAATGCGGACATTTATCTTTTAAATCTTTCGCGAGATATGACTCTAAAAACCAAAATCTTTTAAATAGGCCTAAGTTTTAAGCCTTATTCGGGTACCAGAAGCCTAAAATAAGCCCGGATGGCTTCTGTACGGAAGATCTTAAAAGATTTCCAGGTATCTTATACCAAAATCTGGGCTTAAGAAGGGAAAACTATGTCAAAAGACCAATCAAAGAAAAATCTCAGCAGAGTTAATGTTAAAAAGAAAGTGTGGTATAAAATCATAGGTCCAAAAATGTTCGGCCAGATGGAATTGGGAGAGACTTACCTCTCTTCTCCGGAAGAAGCCGTGGGCAGGACCGTAAAAATTAATTTAAAGGACATTACCGGAAATGTAAAAGACCAGAATGCTTATGTGTGCTTTAAGCTGGATGCAGTTGAAGGTACCGCATTGAAGGCTTCTGCTGTCGGGTACGAATTGACCGCAACTCACGTTAAAAAATTAGTGCGTAAAAATACTGATCGGATCGATGATTACTTTGCATTCACAACCAAAGAAGGAAAAAAAATCATAATTAAAACTCTAATCATTACCCAAAGTAAAGCTCAGCGTTCTGTCCGTGGACAGCTGCGGAAAAAATTGAGTGATTACCTCGCTGAAGAAGCGAAAAACAGCACTTTTGATGTCTTGATTGAAAATTTAGCAACTAGAAAAATACAGATGACCTTGAAGAAAAGCCTCTATAAGATTTATCCTATCAATGAAGTGGCAGTACGTGTCCTGACGCTGAATAAGTCTCCATCGGCAGTTGAGGGTGAGAGGAATCCGACAGAAGTAACGCCTGACGCATCTGCAGATGAAGTGCTTGAAGCGCAAGCGCCCGCAGAATAAACTGAAACTTCGCGCTTTGCTGGTGAATGCTAATGAAATTTCTTACTTTTACTGATCTGCATGAAGATAAAGAAGTGTTGAAAGAACTGTTAGAGCGCGCCTCCCAGAAAGATATTGATTTCGTAGTATGCTGCGGAGACATTTCCACTTTCGGGAACGGCTTGAGATATAACCTCAAAAGATTTGATTCTTTAGAAAAGACAGTGTATATAGTACCAGGAAACCATGAAGAGGGCCCGGAATTTGATGTGCTGGTGAAAGAGTTTCCTAATTTGGTAAATCTGGACCGAAGGGCCCGCGTGGTCGGTGATTACGTTTTTCTCGGTTACGGCGGCGGCGGATTTACGCTGCAGGATGCGGATTTTAGAAAGATCGCGCGGGAATGGTACGGGAAATATAACGGCAGAAAAATCGTGCTGGTCACGCATCAGCCGCCGTTTGGGAATAAATTAGATCTGATGGGCTCGCGTCATGTGGGCAATAAAGATTTCACCGCGTTTATTTTGCGCATAAAAGCAAAATTAGCGGTCAGCGGACATCTGCATGAGACTGTAGGCTCTGTTGATGCGCTCGGAGAGACCAAGATCGCCAATCCCGGCTGGGACGGCATGGTCATCGAGTTATCGTAGGCGTGATAGAACGGCTTTTTCTGAGTTATGAGATTATGGTTGTGCTATTAGTTTCTTTGATGGTAAATTCTTCTTCGGCCGCAGCTTCCTGTTCTGCTTGTTGTTCAGTTCCAATAATTTTCGGTTCTTCAATTCTGTTATTGGAAACTTCAATCCGTTTATTTTCTTCCAGAGATTTTTGTTCCAACTCCTTACGCGCTGAAGAATACGGTTCTGTAACTGCATGCTTAATTGCTTTGACAGCAGCAATGGAACACAAAACTAAATAATAGGGAATGACAGTTAATGGACTTCCTCCGGCTTTTATTCCGTCGTTTACTTCGTTATCAGCAGCCATACCAACTCTAGCTGTTGCATACAGCGCTCCAACCATAAGACCCAGTGACCCCCATGAGCTGGTTGCTAAAATATCATGCGTAATTGACGTCCTCCCCAGCCCTAAAGGGCGGGGATTCCCGATACGGGCTTCGGC
>JBBSYZ010000021.1:0-8176 GCA_038045005.1 Nanobdellota archaeon
ACAGCAATCGTCCGACAGTGGTAGATTTACCGTGGTCTACGTGACCGATGAATACAAGGTTGATATGTTCTTTTGTTCTTGCCATTTTGTTGATTATCCTCCGTTTTTATCGAGTGTTATTAAGTGTAGGTGTTCTTTTTCAAGCTTATTTATAAAGATTTCGGAAATTATGATTGAAAAGAGAAAAATACCCCACTTTTGCCTTCCACGCCCTGAAATTTCAGGTCAAAGATAAATCTTTACGTACTTTATCATAATATTTATGGTCGCCCAGATGAAACTCGATATAGATTGAATTCTTGACTTTGACAAAAAGGATCCTATACTCCACATTTTCAATACTAAATTGATAACGAAAGGTAAGAAGTTCATTAACTTTCCAATCTTTATATTGTTTCTTTGAGCTGATAACTATGGGCTGAATTTTCTTATGGATAACTTCTTCTAGCCAGTTGTAAATCTTTTCTGTCTTCGTATCAGTTAATAGATTTACTATTTGATCAAAATTCTTTCCAAGGAATTCTACTTTATAGTTTTGGGCAACAATCGCTCCTGCTTTTTTTCTAAATTCTTTTGGACTAACCATGAGCTGTTTTCACAGCATCGTGAGCCAACCCGTATAAAAAACTTTGGGCATCGTATTCTTGCAGATCTTTATAATATCCGGCCTGAGTGTAAAAGAATCGTTTTGCGTACGAAAATTTTATCTCTTTTTTAGTAATTTTAACCATTTCAGTTTTGACGTAATCCAGAATTTCTTTATAGTCCTTAAACTGCTCAATTTTACGTGCCAGTTGGAAAGTATCCAATACTTCTCCCGCCCTAAAATATTCAGTGTACAGAATCAAGAAACGCACATTTTTATGGTACGTATCTTTTTCATTCATTAAAGTTGGTATAGCTTCATTAATGACATTCCAATAATCAGAGAAAGTAACTTTAAGCTGCTTGGCAGGAAGAATATTTTTAGCGATGCAGCTTTTAGAGACAGAACGGTAAAATAGTGAGTGCAGATCATTAAAGTCGATAACTGTTATCTTGGCTTTTTTGTTATTAACTACAAACTCTCTTTTGCTTCTGGAAATCACGAAAATATCGATGTCGTTGTATTTTTTCTTGTATAAAAAAGAACCAGTGATAAAACAATATTTAGCAGGAATTTGATTTAGAAGCTCTTCTGCCAGCTGGATTCTTTCTTTGAGGATATTTTGAGGGTTGTAAATTATCATTGTTTGCGTTAGTAAACCTCGAAAATCGCTTTTTGATTTTCGTTATGTTACTTAAAATATACTGAATTTATAAATTTTACTTAAAAAAATGCAAAGATATGGAAAAAGTAACATAACCAGATAGGATACTACTTTTTAGTAAAGAAAATAGAAAGATTTAAATAAAAGCATGGTTCTTAGTAAGCAAGGCGCTTAAAGGATAGGAAATGACTTACGAACCAAAGACCATAGATGGAGTAAAGCAAATAGCAGGAGAAAGACTTTTTAAACTTCTTCAAACAGAATATTTCAACGGTCAGGAAAGAGCACTTGTAGATTGGTTTTACAAACCAAACAAGTCAATGGAGGGAAACAGCCCTTATGATATCTGCAAAAGAGGAGACGAGCAACTTTTGGAAGATGCGGTGCTTTCTATTGCCCTTGGCGGTAGCGGACTCTAGTTTTTAACATTAAAATTAAACCGGCAATTAACTACTTAGAGTTACTTTATTAATGCAACATAATTCTAAATAAGGTAACAAATTATAAAATTTTAAAAAAATAGAAATTCCCTTACGCGCCCAGCTCTCCGGCAGTCAATCCTTTCCTCTGGATGATCTGGTTCCGCACTTTCTCCTGCAATTCTATCGGCAGACGTTCAAACATCTGGTCCATCAATGAAGAATTGCCCCGGCCTTCTGTCGCAGAACGCAGGTCGGAACTCCACCCCAACAATTCCGCTACCGGCAATTTAGCCACGACTACCACTTGATCTTCTTCCTGCGTCATGTCCAGCAGCTGTCCGCGTTTAGACGAAACTAACTTGGAAATGCCCCCAGTATATTCAGTCGGCGCTTCTATCCGCATTATCTGCAGCGGCTCGTACATCACCGGACCGGCCTGCATCATCGCTCCCCTGATACCTTCCCTTACTGCAGGATACATCTGTGCAGGACCTCTGTGAATCGCATCTTCGTGCAAAGTACAGTCGATTAAACTTACTTTCAGATTGATGCATGGCTCCCTGGATAAAGGCCCTTGCTTCATGACATCTTCAAACATATCCAGCACTAATTCCATAATCTCGTTTATGTAAACGATACCTCTGGTCTGATCCATAAACAGATTTCCGTTAAAGATAGCTTTAGCCATGCCGGCAGTTTTCGCATCCCAGCCGCATTCGTCACGAAGAAAAGAAATCAATTCATCGTCTTTCTTCTTAAATCGGCCCTGACGGATCCGGCCTTCTTTGATGCCGTTGATTATCTGCGGCTCCAAAGGCTCGACCATGAACTGAAGCTTGTTGTGCTTGTTGGGAGATTTACCTTCCGTGACCGGACTTTTCTTGGTGATCGCTTCGCGATACACTACGATCGGCGGCGAAGTTTTTACTTCCACGCCCTTCTCGGTAGCAATCCTATTTTCGATGATCTCCAGATGCAGTTCCCCCATTCCGTGCAGCAGGTTCTGGCCGGTTTCTTCGTTGATCTCAATTTTTACGGAAGGATCTTCCCGGCTTACTTTACGCAGAACTTCGATAAGCTTGGGCAGATCTGCCGATTTTTTTGGTTCGATCGCTTTAGTGATGACCGGCTCAAAAATATGTTTCAGCTCTTCAAACATCTGCTCCGGCTCAAGAGTTATAGTTTCTCCGGCAAAACCTAATACGCCTGAAATAGCTAAAACGTTTCCTGCAGGCAGCGATTCAATGATTTCCGGCTTTATTCCGTTGTAGATATATACGTTCTGGATGCGCTGCCTCTGCTTGGCATTGTTAAGATATACCTCCATGCCGCCGCGGATAGTGCCGCTGAACAGCCGCCCGGCAGAAATATCTTTTCCGGAACGGGGATCAATAACTATTCTGGTGATGACGAAAGCTAATTTCCCATTGGGATTACATGTCAACACGTCTTTCCCAAATTCTGAATCTTTTTCACCATGCCATATCTTGGGGATCCTATATTTCTGCGCATCAACCGGATCAGGGAGATGTTTAATTACCATGTCGAGAATAACTTCATTCAGAGGCGCATTTTTCCATACCCAATCTTTTCTTTCCGGCTCTTCCATCTCATAAATACGCAGTATGTCGGCAAATTTAACATTTTTCTTGTGCATGTAAGGAAATGACAAAGCCCAGTTCTCCCGCGCACTTCCGAAAGCGACGCTTCCGTCCTGAACGTTTACTTTCCATTTTTCTTTATATTCCTGTTCAGCGATGCGTCCAATCAGATTGTTAAACAGCACTACCAAATTCATAACCCGTTCTGCTATTTTCTCGGGAGAAAGTTTTAATTCCTTCACCAGCCGATCAACTTTGTTGATGAATAATACTGGCTTAACCCGCTCACGAAGAGCTTGACGCACTACCGTTTCCGTCTGCGGCATGATGCCTTCAACCGCACATATTAATACTACAGTTCCGTCGACCGCTCTCATGGCCCTGGTAACATTACCGCCAAAATCAACGTGGCCGGGAGTATCGATAAGATTGATCAAAAATTCCTGTTCGTTAAATTCGTGGACCATGGAAACATTTGCTGCATCTACAGTCATCAGCCTTTCCTGCTCATCTGCGTGCTGCCAGGTAGCCATGCCTTGTTCCAGATCCCCTGCGGCTTTGGAAGACATCATTCCTGCGGCTGCCAGCAGATTGTCAGTAAATGCGGTTTTTCCGTGATGGATGTGAGCACTAGTGCAGATGTTACGGATCTGTTTAGGATTTTGGGTAATCTTCATTACCCGATCAACCATTTTTTCTCCTGCCATTGTGATCAGTGACCTCTCAAATATTTTATTTTAATTTTGTAGCCTAAATTTTGTAGTTTAATGTTTTAACATCCATGCACGCTCAAAACACGTGCGCTTCATGCGCCGTATTATAATTATGTAATTCTTCCGGTTTGAACCACAACGCTACTTCCTGTTTGGCTTCTTCCACATTTCCGGAAGCATGGATGAGATTCTCGATCGCTTTTCCCTGAGTGTCGGCATGGGCAAAACTGACGTGCGCGAAATCACCGCGGATAGTTCCAGGAAGCGCGCTCTTCGGTTCCGTGCCGCCGACCATCTTACGTACGTTTTCCACGGCGTTGATCCCTTCCAGGCACATGGCGACAACCGGGCCTTGAGTCATGAATTTAATCAGGACATTTAATACTTTTTCTCCTCTTCTTGCCGCAATGTCAGAATAATGTTTTTTTCCGAATTCCTCGTTGATCTTCATCATTTTTGCGCCTACTACTTTCAGTCCGGCATCTTCAAAGCGGGAAGTAATCCTACCCATAAGGCCGCGCTTGACTGCATCCGGTTTCAGCAGGACAAGAGTGCGTTCGATCATGATTTAAACCCCCTGCCCTTTCGTGAAACTCTTATAGAACAGAAATCCGGCGACTAATCCTACCGCTGCGCCTAAAGCCGAAGACTGGACATAGTCCAGAAAGTAAATAGGCTCTTCTTTAAATGATCGGGATAAATATAGACCTAAATCAGTACCGGCAGCTCCCAAAGCAGCTGTTGATAAAGAATAACCAATTTTGTTAGGTCCAACAAGCGTTTCATTTTCTACCAGTGTTTCGTTTTCTACCGGTAATTCATAAGAAAAATATTCTTCACTGTCCGAAGGAAGTTTAGAATCGAGCGACATCTCTTATTTACGCTCCCTTCCCCTTCTTCCTCTCTGCCCTGGAAGCAGCAGTCCAGCGGGCATCGACCGGTCTTCTTCCCAGTTTCAAAAGATTTTTCTCGCATTTAGTGGAGCAAAAATAGTCAATCTTGCCGCTGATATATACCAGCATCTTTCCGGTTCCCCTCTCAATTTGTTCTCCACAGAATGAACATTTAGCCATTTGATGATTCACCTACTTCCTGGCGCCGCGCCTCGGGCCGCCGATACGCTGCGCTTCGATTTCTGTTTCCAGAAGCATCAGTACGTCGCCTACTCTTATCGGACCTTTGACGTTCCGCCTAATAGCTTTATTTTTATCTGGGCCGTCAAGTATTTGGCACATTACCTGCGTCAATTCGCCGCGGCTTCCGCCGCGAGTCACTATTTCTTTGACTTCTGCTGCATAACCAGGAGAGAATCTTATTTCGCCTTCTACGCGAATCTCTTCAGCCGGTCCCTTTGTTTGTTCCTTTGTTTCTGGTATTTTTTTACCCATCTCTGCTCACCTTATTGAGATTTAGCCAGAGCTTCTATCGCCGACTTTGCTTCCCCTTCTTTGACCACAGCTACTGCTGCAGTCGGAACTGCCAAGCCTGCAGCTGCGCCTAAATCATCTTTCTTAGAAACACCAAAACAGGGAACATTTTTTTCCTTGCATAACAATGGCAGGTGCATGATGATTTCCTTGGGACTGACGTCCTGTGCGTACACTACCAGCTTAGCGCTGCCCTTTTCCAAAGCTTTAGTAGCTTCATTTGCGCCTTTTCTGATTTTCCCCGTAGTTCGGGCAATCTCCACGGCTTCCAATACTTTCGCTTCATTAGTCATTTTGTCCGACCTCAACTATTATTTTAAACTATTATTTTCAATTATTATTTATAGTTCTGGCAGCAACGATTAGAATTGTCTACCTCGTTGACATGATACCCAACTCATTGGTATTTTTTATTGGAACGGCAGCTGGTTTATAAAGATTTCTGAATAATATGCTGCATGAAAATCTTTCTTCCCTACTCAGAATTCACAAGCTTCTTAAATTAAAAAAATAATTTTCTTCTGCATGTGCGGCATTATCGGATACGTCGGTGAAAAAGAGGCTTACGATTTCCTCATCAACGGATTAGAGCGCCTTGAATACCGCGGGTATGATTCTGCCGGAATCGCCAGTATAAATAATAACCGCATCCAGATTAATAAAGTAAAAGGCCGGGTTGAAAATCTTAAAACGAAAACGTTATCGGGGACCATGGGCATTGCCCATACCCGCTGGGCGACGCACGGAAAACCTTCTGAACATAATGCCCATCCCTTTATTGACCAATCACATCAATTTGCAGTTGTGCATAACGGCATCATTGAGAATTATTTGGAACTGAAAGAAGAACTGCGGAACCAAGGAGTTAAATTCTCTTCCGATACCGATTCTGAAGTGATTGTCCATCTCATCGCCCATAATTATAACGGCGACTTAAAAGATACAGTACTTAATATTACTAAGAGATTACAGGGCGCATATGCTTTTTGCGCCATCAAAAATAACAGCGGAGAGGTGGTCGGCGCGCGGAACGGCAGCCCTCTGGTGATAGGCATCGGAACTCATCAAAACTTTCTTGCTTCCGATGTTTCGGCCATCATTGAACATACTCGAAACGTGATTTACCTGCATGATTTTCAATTGGCCAGAATAACCGCGGATAGTGTGGAAATATTCAACTTTAACGGAGAAGAACAGCCATTAGATATCAAAGAAGTCAATTGGAATGTAGAAAAAGCACAGAAGCACGGATATAATCATTTCATGCTCAAAGAAATATTTGAACAGCCGGAAGTTGCGCAGGAAACGCTTAAAGTACCTATTGTCATTCCAAAAGATATTTCACGCATTATCATGGTGGCCTGCGGAACGGCAAGCTATGCCGGATTGGTGGGAAAATATGTCATAGAAGAATTAGCAAAAATTCCGGTAGTCTATGAAATCGCGTCTGAATTCCGCTATAAAGAACCGCTGTTCAATAAAAATGATTTAGTGATAGCCATCTCACAAAGCGGTGAGACCGCAGACACTTTGGCCGCAGTCCGTCTAGCCAGAGAAAAAGGCATCAGGACTCTGGGCATAATTAACGTTGTGGACAGCACTATCGCCAGAGAAGTAAACCACATAATATATACGCGGGCAGGCCCGGAGATAGGCGTTGCTTCAACTAAAGCATTCATGTCCCAGTTGATTATCATATACAAACTGGCTCATCATCTGGCAGGAACAGAATTTGACCATTCCAAACTGAGGTTTAATTTAGAAAATATTCTCGCTTTGAATCAGCATATAAAAGAGATTGCCCGGCGGTATTGTTTATACCACAATTTTATTTACATCGGAAGAAACAGAAATTACCCGTTAGCATTAGAAGGCGCATTGAAACTGAAAGAAGTATCTTACATCCATGCGGAAGCATATCCTGCCGGAGAATTGAAACACGGGCCGATCGCTTTGATCTCGGAAGAGATGCCGACGATAGCCATCTGCCCCCGCGATTCGGTGTATGCGAAAACATTGAGCAACATGGAAGAGATAAAAGCGAGAGATGGGAAGATAATTGCTATTGCCACTGAAGGAGATGCCGGTATCAAAAGAATAAGCGACGAAGTCATCTACATTCCTAAAGTGGAAGAGATTTATTATCCACTGTTATGCACCATCCCCCTGCAGCTTCTTGCCTATCATATCGCTGATATGAAAGGATGCGATATCGACAAGCCGAGAAATCTTGCAAAATCAGTGACCGTAGAGTAATTGGGCAACATTAAAATTACTCTCCATTCTCTTCCAGGAAATCATTTGCACCATACACCGCAATACGGACATCATTTGCTTTCCATCCTGCTTCATATATCTCTTTCGCCTTCTGATACAAAGCAGCTTTTTCTCCATCCCCCATTTTTCCATAACAGCCGGAGATGCTGGAAATAATATCCGAATAGTAATTCGGATCCTTATATTCTGCTTTTAAGCCGAGCCGGTACTCTTCCACCGCTTCCCTGCGCTGTTCCTTTTTCTCCAGAATTTTCCCTCTTTCGCCGCGGATGATTATTTCATAAACGCTGTTTGGATGCCTGGCCAGAAAATCGCCGCTTAAATCCAGCAGCGCATCCGAAGCATCAGCCAATTCTTTATTTTCATTAAACGCTTTCTGCACGGCCACATATTCGGAGAACTCTGCCGGGATAAGGCCGTATTCCTGCGCCAGTGTGTTATCCCGAAACTATTTCCCTACGATAAGTTTCTTGGGGTTATGAAACT
>JBBSYZ010000022.1:0-31610 GCA_038045005.1 Nanobdellota archaeon
AATAAAATGAAACGAATTTTTCTACCGAAGGGAAATAGTTTCAGGATACGACACATTAAAATATAAACATTTGTTTTATATAAGTCTTTTGAGGTTTTAAATTCTATTGCGCATAACGACCGTTAGCCGACCCGACCGAAGGAAGAGCGCAGCGTGACTGAGCCGAAGGCGAAGGAGTTTTTGTTGGTTATTTTTTAGGTAGGGGCTCGCAGCACATCATAACTAATAAGTAGTCAAAATAATCCAAAGATTAATAAATGGCAGATTTATATCTTATAGTATGGAAAAACGAAAATTGCCAGTAATTGGAGTAGTTTCAGATTTAGAAGATAGACTGGACTCTGAAACTGATAGAAGTTTTATTGAAAAATCCACTGATTGGTATTTTGCACCAAAATCATTTGAAAGAAGTGGAAAATTATACAAAGCTCTTGGAGTAAGACAATTTAAGAAATTAGTTATAGGAACTTTTGGTTGGGTTTTCAAGAAAATTGGAATGGATGAAACAACAGGAACATACTTTATCGGAAAAGAGCGAAATAGAAAACCTGGAATTGGCCCAAAAACGTATGAAGGAGCTCTACAAAGCAAAAGGATATTCAGATGCAAGAAATACAGCAACGACTGTATTTCTGCACAGAAATGAAGTAGTTTCTTCATTTCTTGCGAATGGATAGAAAAAAGAGTGCGGGGCATTGCTGTACGCGATGAATTAACGGATGAATGGAAGAACCGCGATGTAGGAACAGAAAAAGAATTTGCCATTCTTACCGCAGAAATATCAAAGGCTACTTTTGGCATGAATCCCAGCGAATATTCAAGATTCAAGGGCCTTAAGAATGAAAATCTCCGGGATCATATGGGCGATTTAGAACTGATTTTCACTATGTTGGGAGAAGCTTCTACAACTAAGATTGCCAGAGGTAAAAATGCGCAAGGATTTGTTGAAAACAACGATGCAGCGCAAAAAGGGGGTAAAATTGCTGGAGACGCCAGGGAAAAGCTTGAACTTGAATCTGAAGAAAAAGTAATAACTCCAGAAAATTATTTGAAAGAGCCGGAGCTGCAGAAAAGAAAACGGTTGAAAGCAAAATAAACGTTTATAAACTACTCTTTCTTCATCAGCAATATGTTCCTAAAATTATACAATACTCTCACCGGAAAAAAAGAAAGATTTACCCCTCTGAAAGGTAAGAATGTAGGGATGTACGCCTGCGGCCCCACCGTCTATAACTATGCCCACATCGGCAATCTGCGCAGCTACATCTTTGAAGATCTCCTTAAACGAACCCTTCTTTTCAATAAATTCAAAGTCAAGCATGTCATGAACATCACTGACGTCGGCCATCTGACTTCTGATGCAGATATAGGTGAAGATAAAATGCTTCTTGCCGCCCTGCGAGAAAATAAATCCATTCAGGCCATAGCTGATTTTTACACCAAAGCGTTCAAAGAAGATCTGAAAAAATTAAATGTGCTGCAGCCAAAAGTATGGTGTAAAGCTACCGAACACATCAAAGAACAGATCGGCATGATAAAAAAGTTAGAGAAAGAAGGTTACACCTATTTTAGCGGAGGCAATGTTTACTTCGACACTTCCACGGCCGATGATTACGGAAAACTTGCCAAACTTGATCTTAATGCGGAAACGCAGGCGCGGGTAAAAAATGACCTGCACAAACGGAACCAGCACGATTTCGTGTTGTGGTTCACCAAATCTAAATTTCAGGAGCAGGAGATGAAATGGGATTCGCCGTGGGGGAAAGGATACCCCGGCTGGCACATCGAATGTTCCGCCATGGCCGCCAAATATCTGGGGAAGCAGTTCGACCTCCATTGCGGCGGCATCGACCATGTTCCCGTGCATCACACTAACGAGATCGCCCAGTCAGAAGCTGCTCTGGGAAAGAAACCTTGGGTAAAATACTGGCTGCATGGAGAATTTTTAGTGGTAAAAGACGGCGAAAAAATGGCCAAATCCGGAGGCAATTTCATAACTTTATCAACTTTGTCAGAAAAAGGATTCCATCCGTTGGATTATCGTTACCTCTGTTTGGGAACCCATTACCGCAAGCAGCTGAGGTTCAGCTATGAAGCGTTGGAAGGGGCAAAAGCCGCAAGAAAAAAACTGGAAGAAAAGTTTGTAAGTTTAGCCTCCGGCAAACCCGCAAAGGAACAACTATTCCTTTGGGGCACAAATGGGAGGAAACCATCCCATTTTGTGAAAGGAAGCCCGGCCAAAAGAAAAAAATATCTCCTGCGGTTCGCCAAAGAAATAAATGATGACTTGAACATGCCTAAAGCCCTAGCGGTGATGTGGGAGGTCGTCAAGGATGATAAATTAAGCGATAAGGACAAACATTCTTTGCTGGTGGCATTTGATGAGATCCTCGGATTGGGCTTAAAGGAACTTAAAAAAGAGAAATCAGAGATTTCCGAAGAAGTAAAGATGCTGGCAGAGCAGCGTTTAGTAGCGAGGATAGGCAAGGACTGGAAGAAAGCGGATGAACTGCGGGAAAAAATAAAAGAGCTGGGCTATAACCTCGGCGATACTAAAGATGGATACGAGATCACCAAACTATAAACAAACTAATGGATCAGAGGTGCGAATAAAAATGGCAAAAAAAATAAAAGTTACCGGCAAGACCCTGCGTAAAGTAGATTTTAGACTGGTTGCGCAAAGGCTGGGGGCTAAAATAGTTAATGTTCCGCAGCTTACTAAAGAAGAGGCTGAAAATGGAGAATATGTGCCGCTTGGTTCACCGGTAATGATGTCCGCTGCAGATAAATTATCTATCTATCATTTGGATTCAAGTATGCTTCAATCATTAGGGAAATCGTTAGATGAAGTTGTCGGATACAGAGTCCTTGATGCCGATGAAGAAAAAGAATTTCGGCAGCAATGCGCAGAAGAAAAGAATGATCCAGGTTATCTGCATATGCCGGTAGTCCGTTACTACGGCAGAAAACCAGAATAGTTGTTCACTTTTTAAGCGCTTTTTCGATCGCTTTTACTTCATATCCGACGATGATCTGCTTTCCGATCTCGATGACCGGAACACCGTTCTGTCCGGACATTTTTATCATCCTTTCCCTTGCTTTCTTATCGGAAACAACGTTATATTCCGTATACTTAATTTTCTTCTTTTTCATCCATTCCTTGGCCTTTTTGCACCACGGGCAGGTGGGAGTGGTATAGATCTTAACTGCGGCCATTTTTTATCTTTAACTTATCTTGCTGATTAATCTTACATTAGTATTTCGGTCGGATGCACAACCTTATTGTATCGTCCATCCCCCGTCAACCACTACCGTCTGCCCGGTCACATAATCTGCTTCTTGGGAAGCGAGAAAAAGCGCGGCATATCCGATCTCTTCCGGTTTCCCCATCCTCTTCAAGGGAATGTTGACGAGAGTCTGCTGCAATATCTTTTTATTGTTTTTTAAAAAAGCGGTCATCGGCGTATCGATAGCGCCAGGAGCGATGGCATTTACATTTATTTTGTAAGTAGCCAATTCTAAAGCCAGTTCTTTTGTTAAAGTAATTATCCCTCCTTTGCTCGCGCAGTACGCTGCTGCTCCAGGATAACCTATAATGCCGGCAATAGACGCTATGTTTATGATCTTACCTTTCTTCATGGGAATCATATATCTTGCTGCTGCTTGTGAACAGAGATAGATGCTTTTTAAGTTGATATCGACCATCTTATCCCAATCTTCTTCTTTATAATCCAACAAAGACTTCTGGAAAAATATTCCGGCATTGTTTACCAAAATGTCCACTTTTTTGAACTTCTTGACCGTTTGTCGGAGAAGGGAATCGACGTCTGATTTCTTGGAGACATCGCATCTTATCGCTAAAGCCTTTACTTTATATTTTGCGGCGATCTGGCGGGCGGTCTGCTCGCTTTCTTTTTTATCTACGTCAGAAATGACCACATTTGCTCCAGCTTTTGCAAAAACTTCAGCTATGCCTCTGCCAATCCCCCTTCTTGAACCGGTTATTACGGCAACTTTATTTTTTAAATTGAACATGTTTAATCTACCCCTTATTGATTCTTGTTGTTGATACCCAGCAGTTGATGTGCAAGGCACCATCCCAAGAAACTTTCTGCCAAAGCGATCCAGCCGACAACGACAATAATCCAATTCACAAACAACAAACCATGCTGCGGCGCCCAAGGGCCAAGCCACCAGAAAGCTAATGCAAAACGAAGTATCCTATCCAGTTTACCCAAATTTGTTTTTATCATTTTTCATCTCCTTTTTTATTAATCTGGTTCATTTATCTTTTTTTATTTGCTTCTTTTTTAGTAACATAATGGATTCCGGTAACAATAAATAATATCGCTAAAATGGTTACGCCCAGCCCGCTGCCAGTATTAATCATATTATAACCGCCGTAGAATCCCATCATCCCCATCATTCCGGTATATCCTATTCTCCCGGCAAATAACAGAACAAAAACTCCGCCAACGATTTGCACCCAACCCAATGTCCGAGAATCCATTTTACACCTCTTTGTATTCTTGCAGGTAAGTCTTCTTTCTTTTTTAATGTTTTGTTTTCCTTTTGTTTTTTTCTGCGAAAGATTTATTAAAATTAAACCGCCAACGCCGATTATGGAGCCTAAAACCAAAGATTTACTTCTTAAAATCATGATAGGGCTGAATTTAGCGGCGTTTATCACTTCTATTTATTTGACTTTTAACCATTATAATATCCTGTCAAAAGGCGCGGTTTGCGATGGCACCAGCTTATTTTCCTGTTCTTTAGTGAATACCAGCGTTTACTCTGAACTATTAGGCATCCCGGTAGCTCTTTACGGCGCGGCATGGTTTGCTTTTTTAAGCATATTATCCTGGAAAGCCCGGCATAAAGAATCGCTTATCCCTAAAATTTTGTTGTTAAACGCCATTGGTTTTGCCTACGTCTTATACTTAATCTATCTTGAATTTGTCCTGCGGACGCTTTGTCCTTTCTGCACGGTAGTCCACGTTCTCGCGACAGCTTCTTTAGTGCTTTCCCTCTTTTTGTACAAAGGCAAGTTTTATAAGAAGGAATTACCTTTGTCGAAAATATGAGGTGTTATCATGGCTAAAAAGAAAACCGCCGGAAAGAAAGCAGGTAAATCAGCAAAGAAAGGCAGCAAGGAAAAAAACAAAGTATGCAAGTTTTGCTGAGCGGGTTTGTCCCGCTTGGCTGTTTGGCTCGTGCTTTGGAGAAAACTAATAGATCACACGTAGATAAAATGGGATTATATTCGAAACTAAGGCAAATAGGACATGGTAGATTAGAATCATTATGTAGAGTAATGGGATATCATGTTGAAAATTCATTGCCTTTTCCATCCCATGAGCCAATAGAACTTCAAATAGAAGAAGAGTTATCTAGATTAGAAGATTTAGCAAAGTCAAGATATAGACCCCAAGACACCAAATTAAGTGAAGATGCGAAAAGAGGACAAATAGATATGTTGGTAGAATATCTTGACTCACAATTAGAATGGGATGATAAAAAAAGATTTTCGACAGCCCAGCTTAAAAGATACGAAATGCTTTTAGAATCCCTTGGGAATAAATATTCAGGAGAATAGCTCTTTTTATGTTTTTGAAAATTGTGCATAACATTTATTAACTATTTTTCATTCTTCTGGTCAGAAAAGAGGTATCATGGTGTCTGTCAAGCCTATCAGAAAAATAACTGACGTGAAAAGACTTAAACTTGTTGCCAACCAGATAAGGCAGGACCTTATCGAAGCGTTGGTTTCTGCAGGTTCCGGGCACAGCGCCGGCCCCTTGGGCATGGCTGATGTTTTTACCGCGCTTTATTTTAATGTTCTAAAACACAATCCAAAATTCCCGTTTTGGGAAGAACGCGACCGGCTGATACTTTCCAACGGGCATATCTGCCCGGTATTATATTCGGCCATGGCAAATGCAGGATATTTCCCGCGCCAGGAATTGAAAACGCTTCGTAATTTCGGTACACGGCTGCAAGGCCATCCGCACCGAACTGCTTTGCCGGGAGTAGAGACTACATCCGGCCCTTTAGGTTCAGGATTAAGCCAGGCTTCAGGAATGGCTTACGCTTTTCTTATGGATAAAAAGAAAAATCAAGTTTATTGTTTGATGAGCGACGGAGAACAGGAGGCCGGCCAGACCTGGGAAGCGGCCATGTTTGCCGGAAAAAACAAACTGCGGAACCTTACTGCCATTATTGACCGAAATAATATCCAAATAGACGGCCATACGGAAGATATTATGCCGCTGGAACCGCTTGCAGATAAATATCGTGCTTTCAACTGGCAGGTGATTGAGATAGATGGAAATAATATCCAGGCAGTCATCGATGCCTGCAATGAAGCTAAAACTATTTACGAAAAGCCGACGATTATTATCGCGCACAATATTCCCGGAAAAGGAGTTTCCTTCATGGAAAATGATCATCTTTGGCATGGAAAACCACCGACTGCAGAACAGGGAAAAGTTGCCTTGACAGAACTGCAGATCTGGCGGAAAAAAATCATTGGAAATCGTGACTGAACATGGGCATAAATCCAAACGCGCATTTGATGAATAATCTGTACAAAGCAGTAAAGAGATCTAAGACCAGAGACGGATATGGGAAAGGATTAGTCAAGGCGGGAGAAAAAAACAAAAATGTGGTCGTCCTGTGTGCAGACTTATCGGAATCTACCCGCAGCGAATGGTTCCAAAAAAAATTCCCGGAACGTTTTGTTGAAATGGGTGTGGCAGAACAGAACATGGCTTCACTTGCTTCGGGAATGGCCGCCGCCGGAAAAATTGTTTTTATGTCATCATATGCCGTATTCAGCCCTGGCAGAAATAATGAACAGATAAGAACTACCATCAGTTATAACAGCTGGGGAAGCAAGCCGGGAAGAGAAATAAACGTCAAAATCGGCGGCGCGCATGCCGGCATTTCCGTCGGCCCTGACGGCGCGACGCATCAGGCATTAGAAGATGTAGCTTTAATGCGGCTTCAGCCAGGCATGATGGTCCTGGTTCCCTGCGACGAGAATGAATGCGAGAAGGCGACCATAGCAGCAGCAGAAACGCCCGGTCCGGCGTACATACGTTTCGGCCGTGCTGATTACCCCTCGATTACGACAGAAAAAACTCCTTTCAAGATCGGAAGGATGGAAGAATTCCGTTCCGGAAAAGATTGCACTATTGTAGCCAACGGCCCTTTAGTGTATGAAGCATTAATTGCCGCAAAAAAATTAGAGAAAGAGATTGACTGCCAGGTATTGAATTGCTGCACGGTTAAACCTCTTGATGAAAAGAATTTGCTGAAAGCTGCGCGAAAAACAGGGTGCGTAGTGACGGCGGAAGAACATCAATGGTCAGGCGGTTTAGCTGGAGCAGTGGCAGAATTTTTAGCTGAAAACTTTCCCGTTCCGGTCAGAAGAGTCGGTGTAAAAGATAAATTTGGCGAAAGCGGGGAGACGGACGAATTGTTTAAAGCATTCGGGTTGACCTCTGACGATATTGTGAAAGCAGTTCGAGCTGCGGTAAAGATGAAGAAAAAATGAGCAAAGACCGTAAGAAGAAAGCTCCTCCGAAGCTGAAAAAAGGATTTGCCTGCATCAGATGCGGCTATGAAGCGTACAAGCTGGCTGCCTTATCGCATTGCCCTCTCTGCGTGATCTGCAAAAGATGCAACCAGAACGTGCGGAAATGCCGATGCAAGGAAGGAGAATAGAATATTTAGAATCTTTAAATTTCCCGAGATAAATTTATATACCTCTTTTTATATTTTCACAAAATCACTTAGGACGGGGTGAAAAATATATGGCTACAAAAGAGTGTCCAGATTGCGGAGAGGAAGTCGATAAGGACGATATCTGTCCGGAATGCAAGAAATGCATCAGCTGTTGTGAGTGTTGAATTTAATTTCTTTAAATTTTTCTTATCTTCTTAAGTTTTTGAAGTAGATGATCTGCCTTTCCCGCTTCAACGCAGCTTTCTTGGTGCGGAAAGTTCCCAAGACTTTCTTTCCGTCTTTCGTGTACAGCATCCATTTGTACCCTTCTTTTTTTATGACCATATTTGATCTGTCAAAATGCTCGTGACCACCACCGGTCACAGACCGGTGGCACATAAAAACTAACCACGATTAGTTTTTAGTGCTGAAATTTGATGGTTTTCAAATTTCATGCATGCTCGCTTCGCTCGGGTCACTCGCTATTAAGTGGGAACTGTGCATTTTGACTTACGAATGCGCCTCTGGTCAATAGACCAGGGGAAATGAGTGTATTATAATGGCACGTTCAGCGCCGCTCTCTGCACCACTTCGTTCAGCGCCGGATGAACATGGACGGTATCCCTCAGCAGATTCAGGGCTTTGCTTTTTCCGGCTTTCATCGCTACTGCGACTTCATGCAGTAATACGGATGCTTCCGGCCCGATGATGTGGCACCCTAAAATTTCTTTAGTCTTTTTGTCTATTATCAATTTCACAAAACCATGCGTTTCCGCTAAAGCCATCCCTTTCGCAGTCTGATGGTAATAATACTTGCTGACGGCATAATTTTTCTTCTGTTCCTGCACTTCCTGTTCGGTTAATCCGATTCCGGCTATCTGGGGAGAAGTGAAGATGGCATGAGGCACGGGGTAATAATCTACTGCCTTTTTCCCGCCCAAAATATTATTCAGTACGTAATCCGCTTCCAGATTAGCGCTGTGGCGGAACATATAGACTCCGGCAATGTCGCCCAACGCCCAGATATTTTTTACATTCGTTTCCATGAATTTATTGACTTTAATAAATCCATTTTTGTTTATTTTTATGCCCGCTTTTTCCAGATTTAGCGTATCGCTGTTTGGTCTCACCCCGGTCGCTACCAAGAGCTTTTCGGCAGTGATTTTTTTAACATTATTTCCTGCTTTTACAATAACTGCGACGTTTTTTCCCGACTTCTCCACTTTAATCGCATCAGTTTCGGTCAATACGTCATACCTCTTTTTCCATAGGTCGGTAATCAATCCGGCGACTTCCCGGTCTTCCCGGGGAACTAATAATTTATTCCGCTGCACGATGGTTATCTTGGTCCCTAAAGCAGCATAAAAGAATCCCAATTCCACGCCGATGTATCCGCCGCCAAGAATTACCATGCTCTTAGGCAATGTTGTTTGACGCAGGGCTTCGGTGCTGGTTAGGTAAGAGACCTTATTTAATCCCGGTATGGGGGGGATCGATGGTCTTGCACCTGCGGCTATGACTATTTTCTTTCCCTTGATCAATTCGCCATTTACTTCTACAATATATTTGCCGGCAAATTTTCCACGGCCTTTGAAGAGAACAGGATTTTTTCCGGCATGAACATTTTTACGGATGGAACTGGATTCCGCATCCACAGTACTGCTGGCCCTGGTAGTAACAAACTTAAAACTCACGCTCTGCAGAGAAGCAGTAAGACCGAACTCCGAAGCGCGCCGGATCCATTCCGCCACTTCTGCAGACTGAATGACCATCTTAGAAGGGATGCATCCGCGATTTAGGCAGGTTCCCCCCATGGAACCTTCTTCGACGATAGCTACTTTCAGTCCTCGTTCTGCCGCTCCGGCAGCGACATTTAATCCGGCTCCTGAGCCGATGACTATGAGATCGAAGGTTTTCATGGCTTATCTTGGATCCTAATTATTCCAAGGTACTTAATATTTAATAGGACTGTCCCATTGTTGTCCCGGAGATATTTCTCTAAGTCTCCTTTTATTCTTGTGAATAAGTTATCTTCGATAGGATCGGGACTTCCCGGAAGAGGCTGCAGTCTTGCTTCAAGGGAAAAATGTTCTCCTTGTTTACCTAATCCGCAAGACAGATTGTAACCCAGAGCTTTTATCTCGGGCCCTTTTTCTTTAAGCAATTTTTTCTTTACCGCACTATAATAGTTTATATCAGCCATAAATAAACCTCTTTTCATCTTAGTAAGAATCTTAACTTAATAAACGTTGCTCTTAGGGTGCTATGTAGAAAAAGTCGCCCGCCCGGTCAAGTAACCAAAAACAACATTTAAATAATCTTATTGCCTTCTTTCGAACATGCCTAAACAGAAAGTATTTGTCACTCAAAATATCCCTGAAAAAGGAATAAAACTCCTGCAAAAATATTTCCAAGTTAAAATATATCCAAAAGATCAAGTAATCCCAAAAAATGAATTGCTCAAAGAAGTGAAGCTGTGCGATGCTCTTCTCTGTCTCCTCACCGATAAGATAGATCAGCAGATTATCAACGCTAATCCTAAGCTAAAGATAATCTCCAATTACGCTGTAGGTTTTGATAATATTGATGTCAGGGCAGCTACTGCCAGGGGAATTCCCGTCACCAACACGCCGGGCGTATTGACTGATGCGGTAGCCGAGCATACCTTCGCCCTGATAATGGCCGTTGCTAAACGAATCCCTGAATCCGACCAGTTTATGCGCCGAGGGAAATATAAGGGATGGAAGCCGATGCTATTGCTGGGAACGGAACTGAAAGGAAAAACTCTCGGCATCATCGGCCTGGGCCGGATCGGAGCTGGAGTGGCGGAACGCGCCGGAAAAGGGATGGGGGTAAATATCATCTATCATGACGTCAAACGCAACCTTCAATTTGAAAAAGAATATCGGGCAAGATATGTTTCCCTCCAAGACCTGCTTAAACAGTCAGATTTTGTTTCCATCCACGTCCCCCTGCTCCCTTCAACCAGACACTTGATCGGCAAAAAAAAATTAACCCTGATGAAAAAAACAGCATATTTGATCAACACTTCCCGTGGGCCGATAGTCGATGAAAAAGCGTTAGAAAAAGCCCTGCATAAAAAACAGATTGCCGGAGCCGGTTTAGACGTGTATGAAAATGAGCCGGCATTGACTAAAGGACTGAATAAACTGAAGAATGTTGTTCTAACTCCGCATACCGCTTCGGCAACTGTCGAAGCGAGAACCGCCATGTCGGAATTAGCGGCACAGAATATCATCGATGTGCTTCAGGGAAGAAAAGCGAAATTCACGGTCAATCCGGAAGTTTATACTCAAAGAAGAATAAGTATTTAATTTATTTACTCGAAAATAGAAAATAATAAAAAATAAAGAAACTTACTTCTTAGCACCCATGATTCTGAACATGGTGGTGCCGCACTTGGAGCATTTACCTTTCATTGCTCTTCGCACTACGCCGCCTTTTCCTTTCATTGCTACTTCTTTAGCATCAGCCATTTGACGCTTTGACTTACACTTCACACAATAACCTTCTACTGCTGTACCTGCCATATTATTAAACACCTCGATTGTTTATTTGAACGCTGTAATCCCGCTCTTGAATCGTATTGAGCTTAATCATATTATAAATATTTCGCAAGAATAAGGGTAAATAAGGGTTTGTTTTGCTAAGAAATTGTCACTTCATAATGAATTGTTATTGCAATCTTAGAGTTATATCCGATTCGTGCTGATGTCAAAATAGGGCTGGCGGACCACCGGTCACAGGCCGGTGGCATGTTCGCTTCGCTCACCGCCAGCCTAATTTTGAGCACGCAAGAATTCCACATATTAACAAGTGGTTTGTTTAGCAAACCACCACTCAAAGAGTGGTGGAATTCTCCGCGTTTAAAATTATCTTCCAAGAATAACTTCTCGGACATTATACGTTCCGTCCTGTGGAACCTCTAATAAAACTCTCCCGTCTGCTTTAATAGTTTCATAAGCTTGGTGATAAAGTACCAAAGCCTGCCTTAATATCTCGGATTTATTCAAGCCGCTGTCAATTTCAATGCCATTTAGTATTTCATCCAATGCGGGAGATAAAGACATCCTGTATTCTCTGCCAGTCATTTCAGATCACCAACAAACAACATTGATTTAAAGTTTATAATCTTTCCAATTAATTTGGCTTTGCACAATAATCAAAATTGGTTTATAATCTATCTTCAAGCGTTATTCTCTCGAAAGGTATATTTCCGGCAACAACTAACTCGGGCATTTCATATTCACCCGAATATTCTTTTACATCCATCATAGATTCAACATATTTTTTAAATGCTTTAGGTGCAGTCATCCTATTTTTAGATAGATCAAAGGTCGGTCTAGCTTCTAATACGAAAGCCCGTTCTCTTTTTAAGGGAAAGCTTAGCAAAACTATTTTCCCTCCGGAAAGATATTCATTTAATAATTGATCCAAAAATCCACTTTTTTTCCAGCCTTCTGGTTCGGGAGTATCTATAAAAGAAAAAATATATCTCTCATCGGGCATTTCAATATTTCCGGCGGAGGAAATCCAACTTGGGGAAATCAATGGAGACTTTGCAGCCAAAATATCATCTCTTTTAATTTTTTTATATGTTTCTAAATGAGTATAATGAAATGCCCGCCTCATCTTGTTTAAGTGATTTATTTATTTATTTATTTATAAATAGGTTTAATTTTACCTATCAATTCCGATCTTAATCCCAAATTTCTCCGTTTCCAATGATGTCTTGCCCGCAAATACAATCTCTTTTACGTTCAAGACCGCTTTCAGGTCGGCTTCCATGCTCTTGACCATTTCATGGAATTCCAAATCATCATTGCCTAAAATCAATCTGGTAAATCCTTCCTTCAGAGAAAGCTGCTGCCCTGATTTGTATTTGCGTACGGTATTGATTATATCTATGCCTACATCGCCGGCTAATTCTGTTTTTTCATCAACTAATTTCTGGTTGAATTCCGGCCAGGCGGAGAGATGGATGCTTTTTGTTTTTTCCTTATCAGCGAAATAAAGATGGTATATCTCTTCAGTGATATGGGGCATTATCGGCGCGATAATTTTCAGCATACTGAGTAAAGAATGGTATAAAGCATATTGTGCGCTTTTTCTCTGAGTTGCCCCCCTGATCTGCGGATTGTATAACCTGTCTTTGACGATCTCCAGATAATTATCGCAGAAAGTATGCCAGAAGAAATTCTCCACCGCTGCCTTTGCCCGCCCATATTCAAACTGCTCCATGGAAACGGTGCTTTCCTTGATGACCCGATGTAGTTTACTCAGTAACCATTTATCAAATAACTCCGTTGCTTTTCCTTCAACCGTTCCGTCAAAGTCTTCTAAATGCATCAATCCGAATTTAGAAGCGTTCCATAACTTAGTCACGAATTTCTGACCGGTAAGAAGGTCTTTATCTTGAAACGGAAGGTCATCGCCCAATTTTGATCCTGCCGCCCAGAAACGCAGGCTGTCAGCGGAATATTTTTTGATCATCTCCTGCGGTTCTACTATATTTCCCAGTGACTTGGACATCTTTCGCCCATGCGGATCCTGCGCATGTCCGGAGATCATCACCTTTTTCCAGGGTATGCGCTGGTGGTGGAAATAGCTCTTGACCAAAGTGTAAAAAAGCCAGGTCCTTATGATGTCATGAGCTTGAGGACGAAGATCGAAAGGCTGGCCATCATATTTGTAATCATATTCTCCTTTGCTGACCCAGTTTTTAGTTATTTCAGGAGTCACTGAAGAAGTGGCCCAGGTATCCAAGACATTAGTCTCACCTTTAAAGTCAGTAGAGCCGCAGGAACAAGGTCTTTTTGGTTTTTGTGTAGTTGGATCTACAGGCAGATCTTTGATTTCCGGCAGTATATATGTTTTACATCTATTGCAATTCCAGATAGGCATTGGAATGCCGAAATGCCGCTGTCGGGAGATGCACCAGTCCCAATTCAGGTTCTGCACCCAGTGATCATAGCGCGCTTTCATATGCTGCGGATACCAGCTGATCTGATTCGCTAATTCCAAAAGCTCTTCTTTCTTATCCAAGATTTTGATATACCATTGGGTGGTCTTAAGAAATTCAATCTCGGTCTTACAACGTTCATGAACGTTCACGTCGTGCATTATCTCCTTTTGCTGAAGTAATAATCCATTCTCTTTCAATTTATCAAGAATGGCCGGCCTGGCTTCTTTGATTTTTAATCCTTTAAATTCCCCGGCTAATTCATTCATCCTGCCATTTTTTTCAAAAACTGCCCGAAGAGGAAGCTTAAAACGGAACCATTTATCTACGTCCTCTTTATCTCCGAACGTACATACCATCATCAGGCCCGTACCTTTATCTTTCAGCACGGATTCATCAGCAAGTATGGGCACTTCGTAATTGAAAAGCGGCACTCTTGCAGTTTTTCCTTTCAGATGCTGATGCCTTTCATCAGCAGGGTTGTAAAATAGGGCGACACAAGCGGGTATCAATTCCGGCCTGGTGGTAGAGATGACTAAATTTTTCCCCCCAGAAGTAAAAACAATATCATTAAAATAAGATTTCATCTCTACCGACTCAAATTCGGCCTGAGCGATAGCAGTCTGGCAGAGCACGCAATATGTTCCCGGAGATTCCTGCTGGTATATCCGCCCTTTTTTGAACAGATCGATAAATGAAGCCTGTGAAGTGATCTGGCAGTGGCGATTGATGGTGGAATAAGAACGTTTAAAATCGGCGGACATCCCTATTTCCTTCCAGTTCTGGATGAATTTTGGTTTCTCTTCTTCAATTACTTGATTGCATATCTTGATGAACTCTTCCCGCTTCATCTTGGCAGAAAGAATATTCTTTTTCTTCTCCACTAATTTTTCTGTGGGGAGGCCATTATCATCTGTGCCGAAAGGAAAGAATACATTTTTGCCTTTCATTCGTTGATATCTTACTACAATATCTTGTTGGGTGTAGCTGAAAACATGCCCCATATGCATCTTCCCGGAAACCGTAGGCGGAGGAGTATCAATGGTATAAGCCTCTTTCTTTGAATCGGGGTGATATACATAAATCTCTTTTTCTTCCCAATGCTTCTGCCATCTCGGCTCGGCTTCCTTAGGATCATACTGTTTAGGCAGTTCCATGTTCTAAAAATAAAAGTGCGGGGTTATTTATAAAATTAATCGGAGAAAATTAGTTAGTTCACTTTCTTCGCTTTCCCAGCTTAGTTTAAATTATTCCTCCTTTCATTATAAAACGTAGCCATGTAAACATAATTTGGAACATCTCTTAAAGATTTATTGAATTGTAAATGATTTCTGCTTAGAAGGACATAATCAACGCTTTGAGCCTGTGCTGAACTTAAAGCTAAAACTTCGGCAGTTTGGTTAGCAATCTCATCAGCAACCCCATATTTCTTATCAAGTATTTTCCGGTTAATTTCTTCATCGGGATTCTGGGAAACATTAAACCAAATTAATTCATTACCGGCATGAACCAGATTTTCTAAATTAATCTGTTTAGAATCTTCATCATTGACTTTGCATAAGCTCCCTTTAACCCTTTGAATTATTTTTACCATCACTCGCTCAGCTTCGTTCCCCGGCTTTTGCTCTCTTCCCACCCATTCTGCGTGATCTGGATGAATTCAGCATTTTCCTGCATCTCTTTGATGTCAGCAGCGCCGCAGTAGCTGATGCCGCTCTGCAATCCTTTTATCAACCCTTTAATGACTTCGCGGACCGACCCTTTGTAATCGACTAAGATAGCCACCCCTTCCACAAACACATCTAATTTTTCTTTCATCTTCTTTCCTTCAGCGTTCTCTGCCCGTTCGTGGTTGCTGTCATACGATGCGCTTCCCATGTAGCGTTTGTATCGTTTTCCGTCTTTCATAATTATAAATCCTGGCGCTTCATCGGTGCCGGCAAAAAAACTGCCGGAATAAATTGTCGATGCGCCGGCCCCGATAGCTTTAGCCACGTCGCCGGGATATTGCATGCCCCCGTCTGCGCTCACTGGAATGCCATGCCATTTAGCGACTGAGACTACGTCCATGATCGCAGTCAGCTGCGGAATTCCCGAACCGGACATTATCCTGGTGGTGCATACTGCGGAAGGGCCGATGCCTACCTTTAATCCATCCGCACCAGCTTCAATCAAATCTTTTGCTGCGTCTGCCGTGGCAATATTTCCGGCCATTAAGTCCACATTAGGGAAATAATGTTTAAATTCCTTAATCCGCTGAATCGCTAATTCTGAATGGCAGTGCGCGATGTCTAGCACGATTACGTCCGCGCCGGCGCCGATCAACGCTCTGGAACGCTCAATGGTATCTTTTACTCCCACTGCTGCACCCACCATCAGTTGCCCTTTCTCGTCGCGCGATGCGTTAGGCCATTGCTCTAATTTACGTAAATCTTTGGTGGTGATCAATCCGCGCAATTTTCCGTTCTCCAGCAAGGGGAGTTTTTCTATCCGATGCTTGTGCAAGATAGCCTTCGCTTCTTCCAATTCAATCCCATAAGCGGCAGTCACCAGACGTTCCCGCGGAGTCATAACTTCAGAGACCTTCTTATCTAATTTTTCCTCAAACAAACAATCGCGTGAAGTGAAAATTCCCACTAATTCGCCATCAGCCGAACCACCATTATCGATGACTAAAAGGCCGGTCACGCTTTCCGCCTCCATTATTTTTACCGCTTCCCCAACCATGACTGTTGGGGGCACGGAAATGGGATCCTCAATGACATAACTGGTGCTCCTCTTGACTTTCTTTACTTCTTCTATTTGCTCTTCAACGGAATTAAACTGGTGGATCACGCCTAAGCCGCCTTCACGAGCCATGGAAATGGCCATCCTATGTTCTGTTACCGTAGCCATGTTAGAACTGACTAAGGGCATATTTAAATAAACATTCCTGGTAAAGCGTGTCCGTATGTCTGCTTCCGCTCGGGAACGAAGAGGAGTTTTTTTAGGTACTAAAAGAACATCAGTAAATGTTAGCCCCATCTTCATTTTCAACCATTTTGTTTTGACAGGGTTCCGGTTTAAATACATTTTGGAGATGTACCATATGTTTCACCATATGCTTTGCCATATTGTCTTAGTCCATGAATTTGCCGGATGCTTCTTGCGAATCTTTAAAAATAGAAACAACTCCGCAACAGTCTGATGTTACCGATGACCCTTTCGGATGAAGAAATATTCACGGCATTGGAAAAGACGGTAGATTATTTAGCAGAAAATATCCCCTGCCAAAAAGAAGTATCTTTTGCTCCTGACGATCTGGAGACGGACCTGCTGGCCGAGCTTCAGCAGACGGGGTACAGTAAAACATTTGCCCTGGCCGCTTTTAGATGCTGCTACTGGTATCTGCAGGAAGAAGGCCTCCTCGCCGTGGATACTTTATATGAAGTGAAGTACCGATTGAATCACCCCCTCACGGGAGAGCTAAGATCAGGCTCCTGTTTCCAAATCTTCGCTAAATACGAAAAATACCTTATGGCCAACAGCGAAGAGATTCCGGCATACCATATCAAAAGCATCATCGACCTTAACAACGGAGAAAAGATCTTATGACTCTTTTTACCTTAAAATATGCACCAAAGAACTCCGACCAAGTCTTTGGACAGGACAAGGCAGTCGGTGAACTTAAAGAATTCATAACTAATTACAAAACAAAACGGAACAAAGCCGCGCTGCTTCTCGGACCGATAGGCTGCGGAAAAACTTCTGCCGTGTACGCATTGGCCAGAGAAATGAATTACGATATTCTGGAATTAAATTCTTCTGACTTGCGCAATGCTGAAAATATTTCCCATTTTCTCAGTTCTGCCTTGGGTCAGCAGTCCCTTTTTTTCACACCAAAAATTGTTTTGATAGACGAAGTTGATAATATTTCAGGGACTGCTGACCGGGGCTGCATCCCTGCGTTATTGAAAGCGATAGAAAAATCGTCATTTCCAGTCGTGCTTACCGCCAATGATATTGAAGAAAGCAAGTTTAAAGCGCTGGCAAAGGCTTCTGAGATCATTCCGTTCCACAAATTACAATACCGCACGGTCGCACATGGTTTGCAATGGGTGTGCGAACAGGAAGGGATACAATTTGAAGAGAAAGCAATCAATTCTCTGGCCAGGCAAGTAGATGGCGATATGCGGGCAGCGCTTCTTGATTTACAGATCTCTTGTTTACATATCTCTTCCCAAAAAAAGTCCCTCTCTTTCGAGGATTTGTCCGCGCTCTCCGACAGAAAAAGAACCGAGACCATCTTAAATGCCTTAATGATAATTTTCAAATCCTCTTCTGTAGAAACTGCCCTTCCTGCCTTGGAGAATATTGACATGGAACCTAAAGACGTAATGCACTGGATCGATGAAAATATGCCTAAAGAATATGTGTCTGCCAAAGCTTTGGCCAAAGGCTATGAGTTCCTTTCCCGCGCCGATGTGTTCCAGGGCAGAATAATGAAACGCCAACATTGGCGTTTCCTGGCTTACATCAACAATCTATTGACTGCAGGAATCTCTTCTGCCAAGGTAGAAAAAAATTCCGAATTCATCCCCTACCGGCGGACCATGCGTTTCTTACGTTTATGGCAGGCTAAGATGAAGAATGCCAAGAAAAAAGAAATCGCTCAAAAACTGGCCGCAAAAACGCATACTTCAACTTCTGTCGCCGAACAGCAAGTCCCATATTTGCAGGCTCTGTTCAGACATGGCGGCGGAAGCGGTATTGCAGACGAATTAGAATTAAGTCAGGAAGAAGCGGAATGGCTGGCGGGAAAGTGATGAACCGATTAAAAATCGGATAGGTGCCTACCATTCCTTAAGAGCTTATCCTTAAATTTGCTGTTTCTGAACAGTAAACTTTAATAATCATACTTTATAATTAATATCCATGGTCCACTCAGCTCAGGATTTAGCGGTTTTCTGCAAGAAAAAAGGATTTGTTTATCCTTCCTCTGAAATATACGGCGGATTGGCCGGTTTATATGATTACGGACATCTTGGAACTAAGCTGAAACATAATTTTGAAAATGTCTGGCGGAAATTTTTCCTTAATCTCAATGATAATTTCTTTGAGATTGAAACGGCCAACATCATGCATGAAAATGTATTCAAGGCTTCGGGGCATTTAGAGAATTTCATCGACCCGCTGGTGAGCTGTTCCAAATGCGATATGACGGAACGGGCGGATCATTTCCTGCAGACAAAAGTCAAAGAACGATTTGAAGGTTTCTCTCCGGAACAATTGACCAAGCTCATCAGGAAGCATAACCTCACCTGCCTGAAATGTGGATCGGAATTAAAACCTGTTTCCGTAATGAATATGATGTTCCCGCTGCAATTGGGCATCGGCAAGGGAAACCGCGCCTTTCTGCGCCCGGAAACGGCGCAATCGCCTTTTGTCAATTTCAGATTGCAATATGAACTGCAAAGAAAAAAACTTCCCTTGGGATTGGCTGTCGTCGGCAGAGCTTACCGCAACGAGATATCGCCGCGAAATTTCATGCTGCGCCAGCGAGAATTCACGCAGGCGGAAATGCAGATATTCTTTAATCCTGCAAAATTGTCCGAACATCGCCATTTCTATCTGGTGCAGGACTATAAAATCCAAACTTTGCTTGTCAAGGACCGGCAGGAAAATGAAAATCATGGCCGCACGAAGACGGAGGCTAAAGAAATCGTCGAGAGGACGGCGGAAGAATTGGTAAAATGCGGCCTTCCCCAGTTTTACGTGTACTATTTAGTAAAAATACAGCAATTTTATCTGGACGTCCTTAAGATTCCCAAAGAAAGGCTGCGTTTTTACGAGTTGGATGAGAAAGAACGGGCTTTTTACAATAAATATCATTTTGACATCGAGATAGAACTGCAGGAATTCGGCTTCACTGAAGTAGGAGGTTTGCATTACCGGACAGATCATGATCTCCGCGGGCATGAAAAAATTTCCGGCGAAAAGATGGAAGTGTTCGATGAAGAATCCGGCAGCCGGTTCATACCGCACGTATTGGAACTTTCCTTCGGCGTGGACCGAAATGTGTATGCGCTTTTGGATCTCAGCTTTGATGAAAACAAAGAAAGAGGGAATATCGTCCTGCATCTGCCCCCAAAACTCACCCCTTTTTTTTGCGCAGTATTTCCTTTGGTGAAAAACAAACCAGAACTGACGGCCAAAGCAGAGGAAGTTTTTGCTAGAATAAAAAATATTTTTCCCTGTTTTTATGATGAAGCTGCATCGGTAGGGAGAAGATATGCGCGGGCTGATGAGATCGGAACATTTGTTTGCTGCACCGTCGATTTCCAATCGTTGGAAGATTCCACCGTCACTTTACGGAGCAGAGAAACTACCCGGCAGATTAGAGTGAAAATAAGCGAATTGCCGTCACTTTTACAACGGATTTACGACGGTGAAGAATTAGAAAAATTAGGAAAGGCCGCCGCTTAGATTATGTCAAAATGCTCGTGACCACCACCGGTCACAGACCGGTGGCACATAAAAACTAACCACGATTAGTTTTTAGTGCTGAAATTTGATGGTTTTCAAATTTCATGCATGCTCGCTTCGCTCGGGTCACTCGCTATTAAGTGGGAACTGTGCATTTTGACTTACGAATGCGCCTCTGGTCAATAGACCAGGGGAAATGAGTGTATTATATTCACCATCCTTCCGCATCATGCTGTTTTTTTGTATTACGCTATTACGCCGTTCTCTTCAATTGCTCCAATAAGAAATCCAGCTTGGGGCATTCGACAGATGCCTGATGAATTTCGTCGACCGCAGCTGCTGCTAATTTCAGCGCCTTGTTTATTCTCAATGGTTTACGGCGCTGGTCAAGAGCTGGTTTTTCTAAGCGCAGGGATAGAGGATATTCTTCTGTGCACCCGTTAGAATATTCCCAGCCGTCCTGAAACACCAGGGAGGTAGCTTTGGTCCTGATAATTTCTTTGGAAAGATCAAGATAATCCCTCTGCGACCAGGCCTCTGAAGAACCGAACATGCCCGGAAGAATGCTTGGCTGCGCTCTGCTTTTAACCGCTTTCCCTAACTTCGCATATCTCTGTAAATTTTCGTCTATACATCCCCTGAAAATTTCCTTCGGCAAATCCTGCGTTTTCCCTAAGCGATGTTGTTCTGCCGCAGCGTATAATCCCTTGCCTCCGGTAATCGGAGCACTGAAATAAATAAATTTTTTTGCCTCTATCATCTGAAGACCTTTGCAAACCAGTTCTAGTTCCCCGGTTCTGTGTTCGTATCTCCGATATTGTTGAAGGATATTTTCCGCAATCTCTTCCGGTTTTGCCGTAGAGGTATTGATAACCATATCATAATGGAATGGCATATGGAAATTAGGGATCCCATACTTTTTTGCATAATTGCCTAATTCATCATCCGCTCTTTCGGAGATGGTCTGTTTCGCCCTTTCGGTGCTTTCGTATCTTTTTTCATGCCTTCGCGCCTGATGAACTCTCCCCGCCGCAACGTCGGCATCACACGAAAGAAAAACCCTAAATGATTGGGGAACAAAATAAAAGCCTAAGCGGGAGTCGAGGATAAATCTTTCTTTCTGCTCTCCTAATTCCCGCTGGTAAGAATCAAGGTAGCCATCAAGCGACTGCATTTTTCCGCCCACTTCCACGACCTTTTCGATATTTTGCCTATAAAACGATTCTGGTTCTGCGCCCCGTTCCAAAGCCAGATTTTTAACCAATGAACCCACGGAATAAGTTTGATAGCCGAGTTTTTGGACTAATAATTCGTTAATCGCGGATTTTCCCGAACAAGGAGTCCCGGAAATAGTTATGATGCGTTTTCTTAAAGAACTGCTGAAATCCATAGCTGATATTTTGCGGCGGCCGTTAAATTAATTTTGGTAGTGAAAGCTATAGATATGACGCTGGTATGATACGGGATATGGCGCCCGGACCGCTCCAAGTAAGGTTTATAAATTGTAGAAGAATAAGTGATTTGAACTCCTACTGAAGTCAGCATGGCAGATAAACCGGGCGCGGACTGGAACATCGATGAGCGAGCTTCTTCAGCTCCATTCATCATCCTAATCTTAATAGCTTTAGCAGTAGCAGGAATAGTTTATCTTCTAGTGGGCGCAGAGACTTCCTTTAGTGTAAACACGACCGAGGGAGTTTTAATCATTGTTTCTGTTATAGGCGCAGTAATCGCTTTGATTTCAGGCGTCGCTTGGGAATTTTCTCCCGTCAACAGGCTGCGCCGCGCATTGCGGAAAATGGCTCCGCTGATAGATCAGGAACCTTCCGAGACCACAAAAAAATATTATCTGGAGATCTATGCTCTTTACCTTAAGATGTCCGAGAAGAAAAAAAAGAATTTTTATACCCGGGTAAATTCCCTGCGGGAGCGCATTGAGACTCACTTAAAAAGTGAAAAAGAGATAGAACGATTGTTCCAGAAAGTTGATAAAGGCTCTTTGACAGAACAAAAAAACATCTATCTTGAAATTTATAAGGCTTATAGCGGCCTACCCCGAAAAGTTCAAGAAGAATACTACACGCACCTGGTGCAGCTGAGGGACAGATTAGAGCGGGGCAATTGAGCGCGTGACAAAAACCGTAAAAAACAATGGCCCGGCACCAGAGAAAAAATATTTATGGACAGATTTAGTAAAAATGGACGGATTTAACAAAAGAGAGATGATGATGAAAAAATGAAATTGCTCCCTTCTCTGCGGCAGAAGAAACGCTATGTGGTTTTTGAAATTGTCTCTGATAAATCTTTTTCTCTCGGTGAAGTCCAGGAAGCGGTAGAGAATTCGTTAAGCAAATTCTTCGGCGATTGGGGCCTGGCTAAAGCGTCCCCTCTTTTCGTAAAAGAAAAATGGAGCGAAACTAAGCAGCGTTTTGTGATTAAAGTGAACCATGCTTTCGTCGATGAATTGAAAAGCGCACTAATATTAAACAAAAAGATTAAAAATACCCCCGCACTTATCAAGTCAATAATCACTTCCGGCACTCTTAAGAAGGCCGGCTCTTATCTCTAACTATCGAGGTGTAAAAAATATGCAAAATAAAGAACAACAACAAATGATTAACAAGATGGGTTATGACCGATCCATCACCATGTTTTCTCCGGATGGCAGATTATTGCAGGTAGAGTATGCTAAAAAAACAGTCAAGCAGGGTTCTACCGCCATGGGCATCGCCTGCAAGGACGGCGTGGTGTTCGTAGTGGATAAACGGATAACTTCAAAACTTCTGGTTCCGGAAGCCATTGAAAAGCTGTTTGTCATCGATAGCCACGTCGGCGCTACGGCCTCGGGGATCATCTCTGATGCCAGAGTCCTGGTCGACCGGGCGCAATTGAGGGCCCAGCAGCACACGGTAAGCTATGACACCAGCATCGACATCCTGTCGCTGGTGAAAGAGATCTGCGACCTTAAACAGGTATGCACGCAATCTGCAGGACTGCGCCCCTTCGGCGTCTCCATGATCGTAGGCGGAGTGGAAGAAGACGGAAGCATAAAGCTTTTCCTGACCGAACCATACGGGCTGTACTTCCAGTATAAAGCGGTAGTCATCGGCGAGGGCGAAGAAGAGATCGATGCTGCCCTGCAAAAAAGGTACCGGGCTTCGCTAAGTGTCGATGAAGGCCTTAGATTCGGGCTGGGATTGCTGAAAGAATACCTTAAAGACGAATTCAATGTCGATCGTGTGGATGCTGCATACATCAACGCGACTGAGAAGCGGTTTGTCAAGCTGACTAATGATGAATTGAAGCGGTTAGTGAAGTGATAATGGAGGAAATAAAATGAGCAGACCCTTCCCAAAAACAGCTGAATATCATGCAGCAAAGAGTGATTTGAGTGATGTGTGTAGAAATTTAGCTCAAAAACATACCTTTACGGAAAAGGCGACCCCGGTAGAGTAGCAGATATAGGAGTGAAGTATCTTCATGAAAAGCCCCTTTAATTCCATTTTTCTCTTTCTCAACCAATAAATTTTTAAATAAAACCTGAATTAAAGCTATAGCGTGAGAAAAAGAACGGAGGTATTCGCGAGCCTTACGCTTATCATGATAGGCGCGAATAATGAAATAAAATGAGTAATATTATAATACAAGAACGTGATGTTGTTATTCCTGGTGAAATTCTTGCCACGGGAATGGATTACCTTCCCGGCGAAAATACGTATAGGGAAAATGAGAACATATATTCTAAAGTGTTAGGGTTAGCATCAATATCCAGCCGGGTGATTAAAATTACACCATTGTCGGGACCATATGTCCCAACCATAGGTGATAAAATTATTGCCAGAGTAATGGATATCACCATCAGCGGATGGCGCTTTGACACCGCTACGGCATATTCCGCTCTTCTTAACATCAGGGATGCCACCACCAGATTTGTCAAGAAAGACGAGGATCTGAGCAAGATTATGGCTATCGGCGATTATGCAGTGGTTATGATTGTCAATGTAACTTCTCAAAATCTTATAGATTTGACCATGAAGGAGCCCGGTTTGCATAAAATTTTTGGCGGAAGAATCATCAGCATCAACAGCCAAAAAGTTCCCCGGGTTATCGGAAAAAAAGGCAGCATGATCTCTTTGATAAAAGATAAAACCGGCTGCGAGATCACCATCGGCCAAAACGGCCTGATATGGATCAAAGGCTCTGCAGCAGGAGAATTTAAAGCTGAGAAAGCCATAAAATTAATTGAAAAAAAATCTCATCTGGAAGGATTGACTGAAAAGATGGAAAAATATTTAGGAGAAATGTAAATATCATGGTATACACAAAAAGAACGGATGGCCGAAAAGTTGATGAACTCAGGCCTATGGAAGCTAAAGCCGGGGTAATTAAAAATGCTAACGGTTCTGCTTCATTTAAAATCGGAAAAACCTGGGCTATCGCTGCGGTCTACGGCCCTAGAGAAGTAGTTCCCCGCTTCATGGCTAACCCCAAAGAAGGGATACTGCGCTGCCATTACACCATGATGCCTTTTTCAGGTTCTGGAGAACGCATCAAGCCGGGCAGAAGCAGACGATCACAGGAAATTTCTATGGTCATGGAACAATCGCTGAAACCAGTAGTTGACCTGTCCGCATTTCCTAATTCTGTAGTTGATATCTTCGTAGAATTGCCGCAGACTGATGCAGGAACACGATGCGCAGCCATTTCTGCTGCCTGTATCGCTCTTGCCGATGCCGGAATACCTATGAAAGATATGGTCAGTTCTGTTGCCGTAGGTCAAGTTGACGGCACAGTCGTAGCCGATTTAAATTACAACGAGGAATCCTATCCGGCAATTGTATCGGACATTCCGATAGCTATGCTGCATAACACCAAAGAAATTTCCCTCCTGCAGATGGACGGAGAAATATCTAAAAGTGACCTGTTAAAAGCGCTGGAAATGGGTAAAATAGCAACAGAGAAAGTATACCTGCTGCAGGTAAAAGCATTGAAAGAAAAATTCACAGTTGAGGATAAAAATGATAATTAATAAAGAAACAATCGCACAATTGGCAAAAGAGAACCGGCGCTTGGACGGGAGAACCTTAAATGAATTCCGCCAGCCCATCATCATCCAAACAGATATTTCCTGGACTGCGGAAGGTTCCGTCCGCGTACAGATCGGTGAAACGGTAGTTATGGCCGGAGTGAAACTATCTCTGGAAAAGCCGTACAACGACACTTCCGACGAAGGAGGCATCATGATCAATGCTGAATTATCGCCGTTATCCAGCCGGGAATTTGAAGTAGGCCCGCCGGGCATAAAAGCAGTTGAATTAGCAAGAGTGGTAGATCGCGGCATCAGGGAATCAAAAGCTATTGACCTGAAAGCGTTATGCATCGAACCGGGAGTGAAAGCCTGGTTCGTGACCGTTGATATAGTCAGCATTAACGATGCCGGCAATCTATTAGATACTGCCGGATTAGCGGCTTTGGCTGCGCTGAAATCAGCTCGCTTCCCAGTGGTTAATCCGGAAACTGGCGCTATTGATTACAAGCAGAAAACCGATAAACATTTACCTTTAACCAAAGAACCTTTACCAATTACGGTGTATAAAGTAAATGGTTCCCTTCTGGTCGATCCAAGTCAGGAAGAAGAAAATGCTTATGAATCCAGATTAACGGTAGCTTCCGATTCCGACGGGACCATCTCTGCTCTACAGAAAGGCGGAGTTTCTCCACTAACTATCGAACATATTGGGAACATGGTAGATTTAGCTTTGGAAAAGGCAAGTTTTTTAAGAAAAGAGCTTACCAAAGCTTTGAAAAAGTAATTTAAGGTAAAAAAATGAGCAGCGCAAAAACTAAAAGCAAAGACCCGGAAGAAATAGTGATGGAATACACTAAGTACGAGAAAGCCCGCATGATCGGCTCTCGCGCCCTGCAGTTATCTATGGGGGCCCCTTTCATCGTCAAACTGACCCCTGAAGAATTGACTGCCATGCATTTCGATCCGATAGAGATCGCCCTGCGCGAATACGAAGAAGGGGTTCTTCCTATCACCGTGAAAAGACCAAAGTAAAGAGCAGCAACTAGTTCTGGTTTATTTGGGTGCACTTTACAGATGAATAATATCGTCACTGAAGAAAAATTGAAAAAATATTTTGCCGTGACTAAAGAAGCGCTGGAAAAGGCAAAAAATGCTGTCGACAGCTCGCGCAGGGAGCAGGCTGAAGATTTTTTAGATATGGCTTCACGTTATTATCAAGATGCCAATTATTTCTTTTTTGAAAAGAAAGATGCGGTGCTGGCTTTTGCAGCCATAAATTATGCTCACGGCTGGCTTGACGCCGGCGCGCGGGCAGGATTTTTTAAAGTGAAGGACAGCCAGCTATTTACGGTTGATTCGTAAACGGTCAGCAATCGTTGCTGCGTTTCAAGCACATTTACTCTTAGTGAACGACAAAACCACCAAGAAATTAAGGCTAATTACGATAACTACTAAACAGTACTGAAATACAAAAGTTTTATAAATCAACGTTGTTCTGAACAACAAATAGTGCTTATGGGGTTATAACGATGTCAAAGGGCATAAAATGCCCGTGAGGGAAAGACAATAATGATAGTCCAAAAAGAATTTTTAGACCAACTTAAGGATTTTGGGTTAAATTCTTATGAACGTAAGCTGTGGATTGCCCTGTTGTCAAGAGGCGTATCTTCTGCCGGAGAATTATCTGACATTTCCAGCGTTCCCCGTTCCAGAGCATATGATGTCTTAGAATCGTTGGAAAAAAAAGGATTTATTGTAGTAAAAGTCGGCAAGCCTATCAAATATCTGGCTGTTTCTCCTACTGAAGTCATTGAACGGGTCAAGAAGAAAATTGCTGAGGAAGCAGAACAGCGCAGCAAGATGCTGTCCCAGCTAAAGGATTCTGAACTTTTGGGGCAGTTAAACGTGCTTCATTCTGAAGGGATCACTTTGGTCGATCCGACCGATAAATCCGGCGCATTCCGCGGCCGGGAAAAGATCTATGAGCACCTTATGTTCATGATAAAGAATGCCAAGAAAAACATCACTTTGACCACTTCCGCCAGCGGACTGGAACGGAAACATGACTTTTTATCCACTCATCTGAAGAAAGCGGCAAAAGCCGGGATCAAAGTACAGGTGATGACCTCAGCTAACGCCGATAAAAGCTTATTGGAAGAGATCTCCCAGTTCGCTGACGTGAAAACAACCAAAAATTGCACTGCGCGGTTCTGCATGGTCGACAACAAGGATATTCTTTTATTCCTTACCGACGACCTGAAAATACACAAGAGCTATGACTGCGCGGTATGGGTCGAAGCTCCCCAGTTCGTGGATTACTTCAGCAAGCTGTTCGACACGGAATGGAGGAAAAATAAATAAAATGGTGTCGTTTCCAGTAGTATATATTAATTGCCAGCGGTGTTATGAAATAAGTTCAGCCATTTCTCAGGAAACAGATAAATTAGCCCTAATACAATTGGAGCGGGATAGGCATGAAATTAGAATTCAAGTGATGGCGGATGCGAGGGGATGGAATACAAACGAAAAAGAGATGGATTTAGACGCGCGTTGTATGAACTGTGATTTTTCTAAGCCTTCGGTAGCGATATGTCTTAAGAAAACCGGCGATATCCGATATTTTGAAATGCAACGATCTCCAGAAACAGCCCACAATTACCGGACTAACGCAAAATAGATCTAAATCAATAACTTTTTATAACTCCTTTTCTTTCCATGCTCAATGGTCAATTACAAGCAAGTTATTCTGGTGCGGCAGGATCTAAAGCTCCCAAAAGGCAAGTTAGCGGCGCAATGCTGTCATGCTTCCATTGAAGCGGCATTGAAATCTTCCGACAAGAAAATATCCGCCTGGAGAAAAGAGGGCATGGCCAAGATAGTCCTGAAAGTGAAAGATGAGAAAGAACTTTTGCATTATCTTCAAAAAGCCGATGATAAAAGTTTGATTACCGCCTTGATCACCGATGCCGGGAAAACCGTGGTTGCGCCAGGAACTAAAACCTGCGGCGCGATCGGCCCGGATGACGAGGAGGAGATAGATAAGATAACCAGGAGTTTGACGTTGTTATAGAGAGACTAAAGGAGAATATCCAAAACATGAGGTTAATGCAAATTGAAATGGGAACCGGAAGAGGAAAGAGCGTATAAATTAGTGTTAAGTTATGAACGCAAAGAAGGATGGTTTGAGTTCGCTGTTGATCTTAGAGAAAAGACATATCTCTTATGGCACATGGAGAAATCCGATCCGTGGTATGATGCCTCTTGCTTCATGTCTTACACCGAAAAAGGGGTATTTACTGCCGGCCACCAAGACAGAATAAAGTTTGCGTTGGGATTAAAAGATATTTTACTTAATGCTGAAGGATTGGGTGAAAAGGAAAAAGAAGGGTTAGCGCTTCTGATAGGGGAAATCGAAAAAAAATACCCTAAATGTAGCCATCATATATCGCAATAAGCTGTCCGTGCCAGCAACATTTATAAATAAGGCATTTTCTAAGACCTTGATATGAAAATTCCAAAGACCATCAAGCGTTTTTGCAGGTATTGCAGAAAACATACTGAACAAAAAGTAGCTCATAATAAAAAAAGAGCGCCCAGTTCTTTAAGCAGAGGCTCCAAGTATCGCGCTAAATTGAGGGGTGCAGCCAGAGGCACGGGAAATCTGGGCAGATATTCAAAACCTGCAGTAACCAAATTCAAACGTACTGGAGCGAAGAACACCAAAAAGACCGATCTGCGGTTCACCTGCAACGTTTGCAAGAAAACAAGCTGTCAGAGTAAAGGGATAAGAACCAAGAAAATGGAGCTGGTATAAACATGTCAAAATCAACATCTATGCCAAAAAGCAAGTTCATCAAGGTTCGCTGCGCCAAATGCAAGAACGAACAGATCATTTTCGGCAATGCCAGCAGCATCGTGCCCTGCCTAGTCTGCAATAAGGAAGTGACTTTCCCTACTGGCGGAAAAGCAAGAATTTCTGCGCGGATATTGGAAGTGCTGGAGTAATAAGGATTTTCTCCCAAAATATTTATAAAAACGGCCATTCAGGTAAACAATAAGGAGAAAGGAATGTTCTATAAAAAGAAAGGTTATCCGGAAATAGAAGAGATTGTTTTTTGCAAAGTCACCAAACTATTTCCCAATTCGGTATTCGTAGAGTTATTGGAATATGGAGAACAGGGTTTGATCCATATTTCTGAAATTGCTCCGGGAAGGATCAGGAATCTTCGCGATTATGTCAGCGAAGACCGGCAGATTGTGTGTAAAATCCTGCGCATTGACCAGCAAAAAGGACACATAGACTTATCTTTAAGAAGGGTAAATTCTCATCAGCGGGCTGCGAAATTAGAAGAGATAAAGCAGGAAAACAAAGCGGAAACTTTAGTGCAGAATTTAGCTAAAAAGTTCCAGAGGCCGGCGGAAGAGATTTATAATCAACTAGTTGAAAAAATCTTCAAGGAATATTCTCATCTGCATCTTTGTTTTAAGGATGTTGCGGCAGGAAACGCCGATCTGGAACAGATGGGGCTGGATAAAAAATTAGCTTCCGAACTTACTGCCGTCATCATAGATAAGTTCAAGCCGCCCAAAATCACCATCAAGGGCGAAATTAAGATGCAGTCTTATGCTCCTGACGGAGTGGACAAGATTAAGGCGGTATTGCTGTCGCTGGAAAAAATCTCCCCTTCCATTGACATATTTTATCTCGGCGGCGGAAGGTACCGGCTGTCCATCGAAGACATCGATTACAAGCCGGCAGAACAGACTCTGCGCAAGGTGGAAGATCTTCTGGAGAAATTCAACGATGCTGTCTCGGCCGCTTCATTTGAACGGGAAAAAAACGAGTGAATTTAGGATATGGCTAAACATCTTCATAAATGCACGCAGGACCAGCGGTATACTTTGGAAAATAAATGCCCTGATTGCGGTTCTGACTGTATCCTTCCCCGGCCGCCTAAATTCTCCTTAGAAGACAAATATGCTTCTTTGCGGCGGGAAATCAAGAAAAAAGAGCTGCATCATAAAGGATTATTATCATAAAAATCAAGTATATTAAAAAAAAGAATAAAAAATTAACCTTATTAAGAGCTAAAAAAACAAACCTTAGAATCTAGGTTTTCTTTTAGAGTAACAGGTTCTGCAGAAAACTGGTTTTCCTTCAGTTGGCTTAAATGGGACTTCGCATTCTTGTCCGCATTCGGAACAGGTTGCTTTATGCATTTCTCGTGGTCCAAAATCTCTTTGGAATCCGCCGCTCCCGCCGTCTCTATTAAAATTTCTCATGTTTATTCCTCCTATATAACATAAAGAAAACTTTTTGAAAG
This sequence comes from Nanobdellota archaeon, assembly GCA_038045005.1. Taxonomy (GTDB): domain Archaea; phylum Nanobdellota; class Nanobdellia; order Woesearchaeales; family GW2011-AR9; genus JACPIL01. Next base: position 30,530 of record JBBSYZ010000022.1, read on the forward strand.
TTTAATTTATGTATCTATACGTCCAGAAATAATGCCTATTTATAAAGCTTGCTGATGGATTCTGCAAAAGAGTATCTCCGGGATGCCTGACCGGCACTCGGTCCGATAAACCGCCGGACCATAAGAAAACAGGCTTAATGAAGGGTAAAGGTCAAAAGCTGACCGTCCGTATATAAACCCTGCACCTCGCCTTCCATAACCAGGAAAGTGGCATTTCTTGCTCCTTTATCTATAGTAAGAGCGCCGTTAAAATAGATCATTTTCACTTCTTCATTATCCAGGACGTAGCTCAATTTTTCGCCTACGGTCAATTTTCCGTCGCCCTCACCGAGTTCCAAATCCTTTAATTCTATGTCCGAGATGTGCAATCGCCCATAATTCAAACCCTGAAAGATGATGGGCACTTCCTTTTCTGAAGAAAAAGCGATGTCGTTCACTTCAATGCGTCTGGCGGTTCCCGATAAAGACAGCTCAGAACTCCCGAAATTTACCAGCCCGGCAAAACCTTCGATGGAAAGTTCCACTTCTTTGAGATTATTTAACTCCAGCTGGTCGCCATTTATCATTATGGTGGTGCTTAAATCGTCAAATTCCAGTTTTACTTCGCTTATTTTAGCTTCTTTCTCCACCACCGGGATGCGGTTAAACGAAAGCATTAAAGGAATGCTTCGATAATTTTTAACTTTGCTTCCCACGCCCAATAATTGGTTGAATTCTTCATCAAAATTAGATGTTTCTTCCATGCTTTCTTCGCTGATATTCGCGGAAGAATAACCGGTTATGGCGCTGACCAGGCTATTTCCCTGGACGCCGCCTTCATTCATGAAAAGGAGGAAAAACAGGCCGCCGACAACCAAAGTGGCCATAAATATATAGAACCGCAAATGAGGCTTGTATAATTGTGCTTCCGACATGGATCCACCTTCTTTTTCAAGATATTGTAAAGATATTTTAAAGATACTTTAAATGCCTGACGTTAATAAACTTTTTGGTGACCCCGACGTCATTTAGAACTTATAGCATGAATGGCTTGTCCAGAAAGGAGAAAAAAGCCACCCTGGCCGTCGCCATCGCCTTTTTC
>JBBSYZ010000023.1:0-13188 GCA_038045005.1 Nanobdellota archaeon
TTCATAACCCCAAAAAGCTTATCGTAGGGAAATAGTTTCGGGATAACACAGTTTATATTTTAATGTGAAAGAACTGCCTGAAATCTTAGATTAATTTTTCGAGCAATATCAACTATATCAAGCAACAAAAGAAAATTCTTCCAATCCAGAATTATTTTCAGCAGCAGTTAAAATGGCCATAAATGAATACGGAATCTCTGCTTTAACAATCGCTACAAACTTTCAGGTCGCAACAAGTACTGTTGAAAGATGGGCAAAAGGACAAGCGCGTCCACATCCAATATTACAAAATATGATTGTCAGCTATATCGCTCAAAAAATTTAATTGATTCTTTTTTATAAATTTTTAACTAACATCACTCATACCTCAACGTCAAGTTACTTCGTTCTATTCCGCAGGAATACTCTCAATGAGGTTGGTGACTTTACTCACTCGTTTTACTCGTATCGTAAAGCATCCACTGGCTTTAGCTTGGAAGCTTGGTACGCCGGCAGTATTCCAGAAATCATGCCGACGATAAAAGCGAACAACAGCCCGAACAATAATATGGGAGTTTCTAAGGTAACTATCAAAGGAAATCCTGCCTCTTTGGCTATCGGGCCGACAGCCAAGGCCATTCCTGAACCTAATGCGGTTCCAAGTATTCCGCCTACCAATCCGATTAATCCCGCTTCGATTAAGAAAATCCATAAGATGTCCGGATTCCTGGCGCCGATGGCTTTCATTATGCCGATTTCTTTGGTCCTTTCCAGAACGCTGGTATACATTGAATTCATGATGCCTATCGCTCCGACTAATAATGAAATTGCTGCTATGCCCACCAATACTATCTGCATGACCCCCAACACCTGATTAATTTGTTCTAAAATCTGCGATGCGGTAACCACTTCAAAATTAGTGTCGCCTCTCTTTCGTTCCAGTCCCTTTTCAATCTTTTCCTGGATCGCAAGGATGTCTGAACTGGATTTAACTTGGACGATGATGGTGTCAACACTTTCCGGCTCATTAAAGATTTCGCGCGCGGTGTCTAAAGGGATGCTGATTTGGTTGTCATCCTGGGCATTGCCTATCTCTTTTACAATGCCAACAATCTTAAAATCAACTTTGTTTATCTTAATCCTGTTTCCTACACTTAATTCTTTAGAAAACATTTTTTCAGCTACTCTTGAACCGATGATTGCGACGTATTTCTCGTTATCTTTAATCGCTCTGCCAGCCTGCATCTCAACACCGGTATCTGCTAAAAATTCACTGTATTGTTCTGCCGGCAATCCGCCGACTAAAGTAAATCCTTTTTCTTTGTTGTATATCACTTCAGCGCTTCTGAACAAACCGGGAGTGATATACTTAAACCCGGAAATTTTTTCAATTGTCTCTACGTCTTTCATGGTCAAGCCATTAGACATAGTTCCCGGACCCTGAAATCCTTTCCCAGAAACAAAGATTCTATTTGCACCGAAAGTTTCAAATTGCTGTTCAATGGTGCCCTGCAGGCTGCGGGACATGGTTATCAAAGAAATGATTGCCGCTACTCCGATGATTATTCCTACTACTGTCAGCCAGGAACGTAGTTTCCTGTGCCGGATGCTGTTCACGGCCATAAAGAAGTAATCAAATCGCATTTTTTCTTCGCTTCTTGATTCTTCGGTAGACAATATAGCCCACTATCCCTGCAATGACTGCTATCCCAACGGATGAAAAAATGCTCTGTGGCTTTACCAAACCCAGTTCCTTGGCTTCTTCTTCACTGTATACATTAAGTTTCATCAGCCTGGTTTTGCTGAATTCCTGATTGTGAGAATCGCGATATTCTAGCTGTAAAACCAAAACAGGATTTTCCGCGGAAGGAATTATAGTAAATTCTTCGGTCTGGAAATCATCAACATCTACAGATCCGATGTAGGCTATATCGGGGGATATAATCTTATAGAAGGGGCTTTCCAGCAAAGTTATTTTCAGGAATTTCACTTCTGTCAATCCGTTATTGATAAATTTTATGGATACTTTCCCCTGATCATTTACTTTTACAACTTCTGAATGATCTAATATCACATCCAATGTAGCGTCAGCGCTGACTTCAATGCTGATCAATGAAGTCTTGGTCGTGCCATTATAAGTTATCACGACGGGAATCTTGTATACTGACGGTTCTGCGTCGGGAAGAGATCTAACTTTAAAATGGACCTCCCTGCGTTCGTGATCTTCCAGTTCACCAATTACTTTCTCGTTTGAAGATTCTATCGGCGCAAAGGGAACTTGGCTTAAGTCCAGGGTGACGATGATGTCTTCTATGGTCTCATCGCCGGCATTTTTAACGGTGATGTCGACACTGACCTCATTCCCCGGAAATACTGTTTCTTGATCTAATATGAATGATTCCACTGCTATCTCTGCCTTTACTGCCGGCATAAGAAATACAGCTAAAATCATTATCAATATCATGCTGGTAGTTCTTGTTCTCATTTTATCCTCCTATGATTTTTCCGTCTTTCAATTTTATGATTCTGTTGGCTAATTTAGTCAGATCGGGATTGTGTGTGACTAATATGATAGTTTTTCCTTTCTTGTTCAGGTCGCTTAAAAGTTTCATAACTTCTTCTCCGGTTTTGGTATCAAGATTTCCGGTAGGTTCATCAGCCAAAATAATATCTGGATTATTCACTAAAGCTCTGGCGACAGCTACTCTCTGCTTCTGTCCCCCTGACAATTGATTCGGCAGATGATGCATTCGGTTTCCTAATCCTACTTGCTCCAGCAATTCTTTAGCTTTCTTGATTCTGACGTTTCTGGAAACGTTCTGAAACATCATAGGCAGAGCGACATTCTCTAACGCATCTAAACTAGGTATTAGGTTAAAGGTCTGGAAAATAAATCCTATTTTTTTCCCTCTGACCTGCGCCAGATCGCTTTCTGAAAGGGCTTGGATATTATGCTTTCCCAGAAGGATATTTCCTTTGCTGGCGGTGTCCAAGCAGCCGACCAGATTCATGGCCGTACTTTTCCCTGAACCGCTGGGGCCTATCAATGCTACGAAATCACCTTGATTCACCTGCAAAGAGATACCATTTATAGCCGGAACTTCTACTCCTTCCAGCGAGTAAATCTTGTACACATCTTGCAGGGAGATTAATGCGGCCATTTCTTATTGTTCATTGAATGAGCTATTTATAAATGTTTTGAGAAAGGAGTATTTAAGAGTGGTGACAATATATCTGTTTGTGATAATAAAAACTTTCAGAACATAACACCTATAACTGCAAAATTCTGCAATCTTGAGTTATAGGAAGTTATGTTCAATTTCCCCATAGTTCTCCCATCTACTGTTCGTTCTTGTGATATAAATCCAGAATAACAATCTTATCCTTCGTGTAAATATACGAAAGCCTGAAGGGAGAGATGTAAAGTTCCCGAGTGCCTTTTCTGGTATATCTCATAGGCTTTCCCAGTTCAGGATTATCTTTCAGTTTCGCAATCTGCTTTATGATCTTCTCTTTCATAACCGGGTCTTTAATCTTAGAAAATGCCTTCTGGAAAGAAAGGTCAAATTCAGCCGTCACCATTTTTTCATTTCTGCGATAAAGTCATCAAAATCCAAGCTCTTGAATTGGCCGCGTTCATATCGCTTCAAAGCTTCTTCTGTCCGCCGCGCAAATTTAAGGTCTTCGTTTAACTGCTGGTCTAATTCACTCGCTTTCTTAAGGATCAGCTGGTGGCCATTTTTGATGATGATTAGCTTCTCCCCTTCTTTCATATCTTCCCGTAATTCAGAAGGTATGACGATCTGTCCTTTAGAACTTAATTTGGTTAGTGCGATTTCCATTAGTAAGACGAATCTTACTTAATATATAAATGTTTCTCAAAGCTCCACCACTTCCGCCTTCTCTACGCTCTCCTTCAGCAAGGATAATAAATCCTTTTCCCCAATACCTTTAAATAGTATATCTCAGTTATACCAATAATGGCAAGCCCCAGCAAGGAAGAAAATGTACTGAAATTGATCTTGGAGAACAGCCCTTTGAAAGAATGGCATTTTGAAGAAATAGCCAGAGAAGCGAAGGTTACAAAATTGGTCGCCAACAAATGGCTTAAAAAATATGTATCGGAAGGGTTGATCAAGCGTGTTAAGGAAAAAAGAAAATTTCCTTATTACACCGCAGGGAATAACAATCCGGTTTATTATTCTTTCAAAAGAGTTTATGCTTTAGAACAGCTCCACAAGAGCGGCTTGATCCCCAAACTGTTATCCCTAAAGACAGCTAAAACCATAATCCTTTTTGGAAGCATCGTTAAAGGAGACTGGTACAAAGACTCGGATATCGACATTTTTGTTTTCGGAGATATTGCTGATTTTGACAAAAGCATTTATGAATTGAAGCTACACAAAAACATAGAATTGCATCTTTTCAAGAACAAAGCGGAAATAGAAGAAGTCAAAACGGGGCTCATCAAAAACATAATCAATGGTTATGTATTGAAAGGCCAAGTACAAGACATCGCAGAGGTCGCATGAAAAATACGATAGACGATCTTGATAAGACTTACAAACTATGCACCAGTACAGGCAGCATAAAAGAAAAATCAGTAGATATTGAATTGATCAAGTCATTAAAGATAGTTGCGGAAAGAGGGCTGGAATTCATCAACAGCAGGTCAAAAGACATTCCTAAGGACAGCACCGATTGGACTTTTGTCTTCAGAGACCATTATGAATCATTAAGGGGATTTATTGAAGCATACCTTTTATTTGAGGGAATAGAAGCAGACAATCATCAATGCAAAAATGCATATATCTGCTTCAAACATCCAGAACTGGAGCTTGATTGGGAATTTCTTGAAATTATCCGGTTGAAAAGAAACGCAATCAACTATCGGGGGCAGTTATTGAAATATGATGATTGGAAATCATTGAGATTGAAATTTGAATTACATATAAAAGCATTGAAGAGAGAAATAGAACTGAGATTAAAAGAAGTATAACTTACTAAAAAAATACCACTTCCGCATTCCTTACGCTCTCTTTCAGCAGCACATCCAAGTCTAGTTTTTTCAATTCCCTGCCAATCTCGTCCGGATTGGATTTAGTTGACGGCCTTCTCGGCCCCAACAGGCTGCATATCTCCGGCCCTTTAGACATTTCATAAGTTCCAATATTTTTGGCGATATCGATGATCTCCTGTTTGTCAAAAGTTAACAACGGCCGGAGGATTTCCTTGGAAACGTGCTTGGTGATGCTGGTAAGATTTGACAGGGTCTGGCTGGAAACCTGGGCAAGATTTTCTCCGGAGATGAGAAATTCTGCTTTCTCTTTCGCAGCCAAAAGTTCAGCAGCTCTGAACATGGCGATTTTAGAAAGGATGAAATAATGCTTATGGTTGCATCTCTCAACCAATGCTTTCAGCACCGGAACGAAGGGGACCAGATACAATTTTTTCATCTTCAGATGTTTTGAAAGTGATTTTACTTTTTCTATCTCGCTTCCGTCAGTCAAAGGAAGCTGATGGAAATTCACCGGGGTAATCTCTAAGTGCGGCAGCATCAGATGGATGGCTACCGGGCTGTCAAATCCGCCGGAAAGCAGGGCAATCGCTTTTTGCATAAATCCCTTATTTGACGGCCTATTTTAAAATCTTTTTAAGATATAATAGGTTCTACGAGGTCCTCGTGGGGAAGCTCATATAAGCATAGCAAGTTATCTATTAGTTACATAAGTTATAAATATCATATCGGGCGATTTTTTTTAAATGGCTACTGTTGGGCGAAGGCTAAAGGTTGAATTTACGCAAGATAAGTGTATCGGAAACGGGGCTTGCATAGTCGCCAGCCATGATTTTAAATTTCTCGAAAATGAAAACAAGGCTGAGCTTAAAGGTTCCTGCCGGCAAGGTAAATTGATGGTTTTGGAAAAAATATTTTCAAAGCCAGAACACCTAATCAATGCCGCAAATAGTTGTCCCGTAAATGCCATACGTGTCTTGGACGCTGAAAGTGGTGAAGAGGTCGTAGGGGTAGAAGTTAAGCAAGATAAAGTCAAAGAGATTGAGGCTTCATATGACGATATTAAAGAATTCGTGATGGATCCCAAGGGTTATTTTCTTATCCGCATCAATCCTAAAAAAGGGCATATCGAAGTTGGCTTTTGCCGCGAATTGAATAAGGTAGCAGTGACCGTCACAGGTACAAAACCATTAGAGATTTACCAAGTTATAATCAAGAACGGTCTGGTTTCCCGTTTAGATCATGCTGCTTATCTTGGTCGTGAGCTTCAGAAAGCATACATCGCTCTGACACAGAAAATGAAGTATGTTCAAGATGATGAGCTGGAATTTGCCGCTAATACTGCTTAGATAGTTCATTTTATGACGATGGGCGGGGATTATTTCTGAGTGCAGCTGCATCAAGCGCTGAAAAGATTTATATTCTCGCAGGAAATAAAATAGCTTATGAAAAAGGCGTGGCTGATTGTTTTTTTAGTATTTCTTATGCCTGTCGCTATGGCGACTGATCTCTATTCCATGGATTCTTTAGAATTAAACCTGAATGTTGACGGTTCTTTTGAGTTGATCCCGACCAAAGATTCAGCTAAATTGCAGCAGGCATCGGCAGACCTGTTATTATATCCTAGAGAAGACCTAAGACAGAGCATAATACGATGGGAAAGCTCGGGAATAGTTAAGGATGATTTCGTCTCTTTTGTCTGGAACGACAAAAATATCGATAAAAAGAATTTTGGATATAATGCCTTGCTGCAGACCAACAACAGACGGGTGAAAGTGCAGGAAAAAATACCTTTCCCATTAAAAATAGGAGATTTCAGTGGATTTGAGCAATATTTGCTGCCGACAGAAACCATCGATTCTGATCATCCGGAAGTCATAGCCAAAGCTTCAGAGCTAGCGGAAGGAGAAGATGATTTGTTTGCGGTGGCATTCAAGCTGGCCAGCTGGGTGGAAGAGAACATCGATTACGATCTCAAGACGGTGGATGTCAGCGTGTCGAAAAAAGGAAGCTGGGTTCTTCAGAACCGAAAAGGTGTCTGCGATGAGATGACTTCCCTGTTCGTAGCGATGGCCCGCTCGCTGGGAATTCCGGCCCGGTTCGTGTCGGGGATTTCTTATACCAATGACGAAGAGGTCGCTGAAATTGCCGGATCTAACTGGGCTCAGCATGGGTGGGCAGAGTTATATTTTCCGGACCTCGGCTGGGTAAGTTTTGACGTGACTTTTAACCAGTATGGTTATATCGATGTCACCCACATCAAATTGCGGGATGGTTTTGATCCGACGGAGCCGGCCCTAAAATACAAATGGCTTGCTGACGGGGTAGAGCTGGAAAAAGGAAAGCTGGTGCTTGATGTCGAGGTCATTGAAAAAGGCGTGGCAGTTCCGGAAGATATATTTCTCGAACAGGAAATCATGGCTGCAGAAATTGATTTGGGTAGTTATAATATGATAAAGGGGATAGTCAAGAATACTGCTGATTATTATACCGCAACAGCATTGAATTTAGCAGTCCCTTCGGATATTGAAGTAGTAGGCAGAAACAGAAGAAATATTCTGCTTCATCCGCAGGAAGTGAGAGATACTTATTGGGTGATAAAAGTGCCTGAAAATCTGGATCCCGATTATATTTATACTTATCCGATCTTGGTCTATTCAGAAAAAAATATCTCCGTACAGGATTCCTTCACTGCATCAGCGGGAAATAATCTCTATTCAAGGGAAGACATCGAAGCATTGACTGTGCAGGACGAAGAAAAAAGTTATTCGCGCAAAGTTTCATTTGACTGTCAATACGCGAAAGAGATAAAGATGATGGAATACGGCGAGGTGACCTGCAATATAAAAAACATCGGGAATACTAACTTGGACAACGTCTTATTCTGTCTGGGGAATTCTTGTGAAAACATCAATCTTCCCATCAATCAACAAAATAGCGCTAAAATCATGGTAAACGAAACAGAAGCCGGATGGCATAGTATAATCGTCAGCGCCAAGAACGAGCTGATCGATAAAAAAATGCCGCTGCAATATGCAGCATTGGATTTGCCTACCTTGGCTCTGGAAGCGGCTTATCCGGCCTCAGCAGATTACGGGGAGCAATTCCAAATCAAGATTAAAGTGAAAAAAGAATCCTTTGCTAAGCCGAAAGACCTGGTCATCACTGTTTCCGGCCCAAGGTTTGACAGTCAATGGTCTATAGAAAACTTCATTGATGAAGAAACTACAGTTTTAGAGATAGATGGGCGAGGATTAAGCTATTCAAATGATTTTGTGGCTACTGCCAGCTGGACGGACCGGGACGGCAACAGATACTCCGAAAATAAAGAATTTACCATCACCGGAGTTGCTAATTCTTCCAAAGAACATCTCAATCTGGTTGGCAATTGGATATTAAACCTCCTCTCCGGAGTTATATGAAGAAACGTGTCACGCCCACCTATCTAAAAAATATTAAGAAAAAAAAGAAAAATTATAAATTTTAAAATTATCTTTTCTTTTTCTTAGCCATCTGTTAGCGCACCTCTTTTTTATTATGAGTAAAGAAAGTCAATTTCCTTTTTAAACGTTTCCCTTTTTGGAAAAATAAAACGGGGCATTGCCGCGAAATTTCATTTTTATCGACGATAAAAACAAAGAAGAAAAATATTGAAAAATTTTCCTGCTAATTCAAAAAAATCTTCCCGGGGCAAAAATAATCCCGCCGTTTTCAAGTTATCGACGACAAATAAAAAACGCCGAATTCAGGTAAAGATTTAAAAATAGTATTAATTTATACAAAACACCATGGCTAAAGTTAACTCCGCGGAAAATCAGAGTAAATTAGGGTACGCCCAAATAGCTGACCCTTTAGGTGGCGAAGGGGAAAACAAAAACATTTCCGAAGCCATCGGAAAATTAGAAGAAGAAAACAAGAGTATCGTCGCTGCCCTGGCTAAATTGGAGCAGGAGAGCAATATTCTGAGAGAACTGTTCAATAGCGCCAATAACGAATTGGACAACCTTAAAAAACCATCTTTGCTGGTGGCAGAAGTGGTCAGCGTTCACGACGACAAAGCGGTTATCAAGCTGCCCAACGGGAATAAGTTCTACTGCTACATCGCTCAGCAGGTAAAGGATTTACGAAGCGGCGACGCAGCTTTGGTCGACCAAAAGTCATTGAATATCGTAGAGAAATTTGAAGCCCAGGATCATTTTGAAGTTGAAAAGTTTGTCATAGTGGAAAAACCGCGTGAAAGCTGGGATTCCATCGGCGGCTTGAAGGAAGTTATCCGAGAAGTAAAAGAAGTCATTGAACTTCCACTGAAGAAACCGGCTTTATTCGAACGGGTGGGCATCAAGCCGCCAAAAGGGATTCTGCTTCATGGTCCGCCGGGAACCGGAAAAACTCTGCTGGCTAAAGCGGTGGCAAAAAGCACCGATACTACTTTCATTGAAGTCGTCGGCTCGGAATTAGTGCAGAAATTCATCGGAGAAGGGGCTAAATTGGTTAAAGATATATTTGCTTTAGCCAGAAGAAAAGCGCCGTCTATAGTGTTCATAGATGAAATTGATGCTTTGGCCGCCAAAAGAATCGAAACCGGAACTTCCGGCGAACGGGAAGTAAGCAGGACTTTCATGCAGCTACTGGCGGAGATTGATGGATTTAAACATCTGGACAACGTCAAAATAATTGCCGCTACTAACAGGCTGGATATTCTGGATAACGCCATCATCCGCCCTGGCAGGCTGGACAGGCTTATAGAAGTAAATCTACCGGATGAAGAGGGCCGGCTGGAAATTTTAAAAGTCCATACCGTAAATATGAATTTTAAAAAAGTAAAACTGAAAGAAATTACTGCCCAGATGCAGGATTTCAGCGGCGCAGAAATTCAGGCGGTGTGCACGGAAGCAGGTTATTTCGCCATCCGCAATGAACGGGAATATGTCACCCACGAAGATTTCTTGAAAGCGGTTGAGAAAGTAAGGATTGGGATGTACGCAGATGATGAAGCGGAAGAAAGATTATACGGTTAAAACGGTTGAAAATCACCAGGTTAAAAATTTGTGAACGCTCATCAGTTACATCCGTATCCCATAGAGGGAATGGTGTTCACCTAATCACAGCGTTATTCACTTTTGAAGATTCTTCTTCTGCATCGGTAATAAAAGCATGATTTAAAAATGTTCGTTAAAAATACCGACAATACTAAAAATGCTATTTCCATCAGAGTAGAAAAGTATTTTAACCCCCGTTTATTTTAAGAGTATATGCTTGCGAATTGTCCGGAATGTAAAAAAACCTTGCACGAAGGCCAGCACAAATACGCCGACGGATTATTTCTGGTGAAATACTGCAAGAACTGCGGTTTTAGGAAAGAAACGCCGTTGGAAGAGTAGTTAATGGATTTTTTCAGTGTAAAGTCTGCAATACTTTTTCTTGGAAAAGAATTTGCGTACGTTTTTCTATATCTTTATTTCCGTCTAAAGGCACGGAATCTGAAAAGGAGATGCTGCATTGCGCCAATTCAGCTATCATCTGGCTGATGAATCCGTGGTATTCATTTACGGCATTTTGGTATGATTCATGATTAGGATTTTTACGATAGTTTTCAAACCTTTTTTCAAGAATTTCTGGAATACTCTCCCAAACGGCTTTGGTTATAGGATCGGCGCGTTGAATACTTGAGAAATCATCTAAATATTTAAAGACATATTTGTGGGCAGTTTCGTTGACGACCAATACCCCCACTGAAATAAAATCTTTTTTGGAATTTGTTAAATCGGAACAATAAAGGGCGAGAGCGTACCGCATTAAACTTCAACTCCCAAATCCTTTTGGCATTTTTCCGCCCATCTTCTGCATCACAAACCTTTGCGCTCACTCCGTTAGGCAAATGTTTGATCGAAATTCACTCAAGTGGGATTTCCACTTCGTTTCAATCCCACGATAAAAAATTACATTCCAAATCCTTTTGGCATTTTTCCGCCCATCTTTTTCATCATCTTGTTGATGTCGCCTTCGCCTTTAAACATCTTCATCAATTTCTTGCTCTGCCTATATTGCTTCAACAATTCTCTTACTTCTCCAACTTTCAGTCCTGAACCAGCCGCAATCCGGTCTATCCTTTCTGCGCTGATGATTTCCGGGTCTTCCAGTTCTTTTCTGGTCATGCTGTTCATAGCGTAGCGCCATTTCTCTAATTTTCCTTCCTGCACTTCCAACATCTCTTTCGGCAGCTTGAGCGAGCTCATGCCGGGAATCATTTCCATGATCTTTCCGAATGAACCCATTTTTTTCATGGACTGCATCTGCTGGTATAAATCCACCAAATTAAATTCTCCCTTAAGAAACTTGTCCTGCATATCTTTTGCCTGTTCTTCAGTCATGACTTCTCGTGCTTTTTCCAGCAGCGATTCAAGGTCGCCCATGCCAATCAATCGGCCCACAAATCGCTGCGGATGAAATAATTCCAAATCATCCTGTTTTTCTCCGACTCCGATGAACACGATAGGCGCGCCGGTCACCGCGCAGGCCGACAATGCTCCCCCGCCTTTTGCAGTGCCTTCTAATTTAGTGACGATGACGCCGGTAACGCCGCAGGCGTCATGGAATGCTTGTGCCTGTTTCTGCGCTGCTTGACCTAAATCTGCTGAGATGACCAGCAATTTTTCTTCGGCTTGAACTGCTTCATGCAGAACATTCAATTCCGCAATCAATTCCTCAGAAAGCGCATCCCGTCCAGCGGTATCGACGATCACAATATCATAATCTTTGATTTTTTGTTCAAAAGCCAGGTAGATGTTTAAAGGATCTTTTTCTTTTTTTATGCCTAAGAAATCCACTCCGGCGCTCTTCGCTAATTGTTCTAATTGGTCGTAGGCTGCCGGTCTCCAAGTATCTGTCTGCATCACCGCTACTTTATAACCCCGTTTCTTGTAGAATTTAGCCAGTTTTCCGGCAGTAGTGGTTTTCCCGCTTCCGAACAGGCCGACCAGCATTATTTGCGTGGGCTTTTTATTGATCTTGATTTCATGCGCTTCTTTTCCTAGGAAGCTGGTTAATTCTTCATATACAACTTTAATGAGGTACTCGCGCTGAGTAATTCCAGGCGGAGTTTTTTCTGCGGCGCGTTCCTTGATATTCTTGCTCAAATCAAACACTAATTGCACGTTGGTATCAGATTGGAGAAGCGTCCGTTGGATGTCTTTTACCAGTTCGTTGATGAGTTTTTCATCTACGAAAATAGAATTGGTGATTTTGCTTAAAGTGTTCTTTAAGGATTCCCCTAATTTTTCTAAGACCATGGATTTATAGAAATGAAAAGGTTATTTAAATCTTTTTGAAGAGAATAAAATCTGCTTTTTCCGCCTAAAAAAACGCGGTCAGAAAAACCGACCGTTTTTCTTTGGCAGAAATATTCACTCAAAATGCCTTCCTTTCCTCAGTCCTGATTTCGGCGGCACATACGAGAACCAGTCTTCTTTAGTTATCGGATGAAAATGGTCTGCTTCTTCAATCAGCGCTCTGGCGGTTGTTTCCTTCACTGCAGCGATTTCTACCCTCACGCCTTCAGATTTAAGGTGCAGCACCAAATCGATATAATCCGAATCGCCGGACATTATGACGATCGTATCAACTTTAGATGATAATTGCGTCGCTTTGATGGATAAAGGGATGTCTGCTGATTTATGGCAGGGGACAACCGAACCATAATATCGTTCATGCAGCCTCTCTGCCAGCTTGGAGGAGATATTCTGTCCTTCTCTGAAATAGATTAATCTATTTAAGCCCCTGCCATTAAGCAGTTTAGGTATGAGGGTATCGAAGTTTACCATTGTATTGGTCGAACCGCTTTGCTCATGGATGCTTCTTTCCAGATTATTTCCGTCGCATAGAATTGCTACAGTTTGGTTTATAAGAATTTCTTTGGTCATGCTGTTGGTCATAATGTTTCACCTTTTTTAATTAAATATAGGCCTGCAGGGACTTTCGTTCCAGACTGCTGGAATTCGAACCCTGATTAAACGGTCCGAAGCCGTTTGTGCTTTCTGGCTATGCCAAAAATTTTCCTATGGCAAGTATCCATTACACCACAGGCCTGTACTATAACATAACTAATGCTGTTTTAAAAACGTTGTGGTATGGAAGACCTATGTCGTATCCTGAAACTATTTCCCTTCGGTAGAAAAATTCGTTTCATTTTATTA
>JBBSYZ010000024.1:0-3161 GCA_038045005.1 Nanobdellota archaeon
AAAACGAGATTTTGGCTAACGCCAAAGGCCTATTGCTCATAAAGAAACAGTGTCCGTTTAGGGGCGAAACAAAAAATCTAACTGCCGCCCTGCAAAGGTTCGCCTTTTAGGGTTGGCTAAATATTCGAAAGAAAATTTCCGCAACCCTACAAAGGCTCTCGCCTTTGGGGTTTTAAAAATCTCAAAAAGATTTTTAGAAACCTTACAGAAACCCGGTTTCTGAGGTTGCGAAATTTTTTGAAGGAAAATTTCCACAACCTTTATAAATTGAAGCCCAAAATAAAGTACCATTCCCATATATGGAGGATATTGCATAATGTTCTACAAAGTCAAGGTAAAGGATCATATCCGGGTGCCGCCGAAAGCGTTCAATCTGAGCAAGAAAGAGGCGGTGCTGCAGAATATCAAGGTAAGCTATGACAATTTTGTTTCCAAGGAACTGGGCCTGGTAGCTAATGTGATTGATGTCGGCGAGGTCAAGGAAGGAGTTATCGTAGCCGGTGATGGCGCCGCTTATTATGAAGCTGAATTTGAGCTTTTGGCTTTCCGTCCGGAACTGAACGAATTGGTCTATGGGACCGTGCGCGACATAACCGATTTCGGCGCATTTATTGATATGGGCGGTGCAGAAGGCATGGTACACATCTCCCAGAGCATGGACGATTATGTTTCCTTCAGCAAAGAGAAGGTTTTGCAGGGAAAGAAAACTGGGCAGACCCTTAAAGTAGGAGATAAGTGCAAGGCCAGGATAATCGCGGTAAGCTACAAAGACGTGCACAATCCGAAGATCGGGCTGACCATGAGGCAGGAAGGCTTAGGCAAGATGGAATGGCTGGAGCAGCCGGCTGTGGTTACTAAAGAAACCAAAGAAACCAAAGAAAACAAGAAAGAGGAGAAGAAATAAGAACATGGCTGATCATGAGAGTCAGGAATTGAATCAATTGGACTTATTGATATTAAAACATTTTCATCTTTTGGATACCAAAACTGAAGAAACATCACAGCGGCTTAAAGAATTAGCAGACCATAACTATCGTCAAGAACATGATATTACTTCATTGGTAGTAGAACGTTACGAAGGACAGCTGCCTAAAATAGACCTTGCTATAAACATTGCTGATGCTTTTTCAGGTACTGCTTATTGCGATAGGGTTCAAGATTTAGCGGTTCAGGAAGATGTGTTTAGGGTTTACGGCGCTGATGTTAGCGGTTTTGAATACATCTCAGATATGGTTGAAGGCGATGCAGATAAAAACGGCATAGTTAAATTATCCCTAGAATATGTACTGGTAGACTATGTCTTGAGGTTTAAAGTGACTTTCGAGAGCACGAAAAAAATAAGATTGCCCGCAGAACAATCACCCGAGGAACAATAACATGGCAAAAAAAGAAGCATGTAAACGCTGTAAATTATTTGTTGATGGAGATGCCTGTCCGTCATGCGCTTCGACCAGTTTCACCAGCAGCTGGCAGGGAAGATTATATGTTGTTGATACTGCAAAATCGATGATTGCGGAAAAAATAGGCATAAAAGTGAAAGGGGAATATGCTATTAAGATAAGGTGAGAAATATGGAACTAACACTTGTTGATAAAAAAGATAATGTCTTGCAGGAAAGAATGGAAGTTAAAGGAACAGTTAAATTTGAAGGTTCCACTCCCAGCAATGCGCAAATCTGCGAAGAATTAGCAAAACAGTTGAAGACCGACGCAGGCAAGGTAGTGCTTCGCCACATCTATACGACCTACAGCAAACATGAAGCGAAGTTTGAAGGTGTAGTATATAATTCTGTGGAAGGAAGGAAGAAAACCGAACGCAGGACTCCGCAAGAGAAAAAGAAAATGGCGGAAGAGATGAAAGCCGCCGCAGAAGAAAAGAAAAAAGCCAAAGAAACGGCAAAAAAGGAATAAGATTTTCATGAAACTATCGACGGTTTATAGTTTAATTGGATATGTGGGGATTGCAGGAGCTGTAACCAGTGTCGCTGGGACAATAATGTATTCTAATATTCTGGAAAGTCAGCAAAATGGTTCTCAACCACAGATAGAAATTCCAAGATCAATGAACAACCACATTGTCATGAGCGGTATTTTTAGTGCAGTTCTTTCTAGTTATGGGTTTTTAATGGCTGCCCAAGCAAAAAAAGAAGAACAGAAAAAGGGACTTGAAAATAAATTAAATGAAAAAGGTGAACAATAAACATGGCAGCTCCACAGAAAGGAAAACCGGCCGCAAAAGGCGGAGCGAAGAAAGGCAAACCCGGCAGCCAGCTCTGGAAATTATACGAAGTGCAGGGAGAAAAATTAGTGCGGAAAAATAAATTTTCTCCCAAATCTCCGGGAGACTTCATGGCTAATCACGGAGACCGGCTGGTTTGCGGCAAAACCGGTTATACTGAATACAAGAAGAAGTAAAAAAGAATGAAAATTTCTAAGATTGCTGGGGGAACATTATTTGTTGCGGGCATTTTAGTATCTGGGGGTTATACGTATGCGGTTACTGATTACAGGATGGAAGCAGAAAATTTACTTAGTCATTCAGAATATCATCGCAGATTAAAAGAGATTGGAGAGAATCTTCCAAATATGCAGCAAGAAGTTGCTGAATGTATGCCTTCAGAGATGTCCTTGCCTACACCAGAATGTCTTGACCTCAAATTGAGATACGATTCAATGGTCAATGAAAGGACAGAAATTCTAAATAATCCTGCTTACAATTATATAGAAGCGAAGGCGCAAGAACATTGGTATCTAAACTACTATGCGACGTGGGTGATGTGGGCGGTTTGTGTAGGCTCAGGAATATCACTTGTTGGGGCAGTTGCTTACAGAAGAAGAAAAGATGAAGAAGAATCACAAAATGCATTGAAACTTTACCGGGTGCTTGAAACCAAAAAACTTGAAAAAGAAAGTGATGTTCTTGTCAGCAGAAGAGATCTTGAAGCTCTCGAGAAAGGAGAAGATCCTTTTTAATAACAATTAATTTAACAACAATTAATTTAATAAATCATCTATCTCTACTGGTTTTCAATGTTCAACAAACTTAAACAAGAATATTCTTCCTGCGCGAAATGTCCGGCGTTATGCCAGTCCAGGACGCAGGTGGTGTTCGGTGCAGGCAACCAGCAGATCCAGAGCATCGGGAAAGCCAGACTGAAGCTC
>JBBSYZ010000024.1:3171-8154 GCA_038045005.1 Nanobdellota archaeon
ATGAAGAAAGAAAATACTGTTGTTAAAGAAATCCCGGAGAACAAAATATCTGTTGCAGAGAATCTCTTTCTTGAAGATTTTCAAAAGACAGAATCACTGGAAGAGCTGAACTCTAAAATTTGTAATTGTCAGAATTGTGCACTCGGAAAAACCAGAACAAAATTTGTCTTTGGAGTCGGTAATCCTAATGCAGATGCAATGCTTATCGGCGAAGCTCCGGGAGCAAATGAAGACCGCGAGGGGATCCCTTTCTGCGGAATGTCCGGGCAGGTATTGAATGAATTATTGGCTTCAGTAAACCTGTCGCGGGAAGATATTTTCATAACTAATACTATCTTGTGCCGTCCGGAAAATAACCGCAATCCGGCTAAGGAAGAAGTAGAGAACTGCCGTGACCGGCTGGATAAGCTGATCCAAATCATGCAGCCTAAAGTGATTGTCACCATCGGCAATTTTGCCACGGAAAGAGTTCTCGGGAAGAAAGGTATCACTTCAATCAGAGGAAAAGTGTTTGAGAAGGACGGGCGAAAGATAATCCCAGTCATACATCCGGCGAATTATCTGTACTCCGGCAGGAATCCAGAAATGTTCCTGCAGATGAAGAAAGATTTTGAGATGATCGCGGCGGTGGCAAAAGAGAACCAAAAAGAAAAAAGACTAAGCGATTTTTAAGAGTTATATGTCTCCAGGATGCTGGCCATCACCACATATGGATCCATGTTTGCGCAGGGCCTGCGGTCTTCCAGATATCCCCTACCTTTTGCGGCGACCTGCCAGGGAATCCTGATGCTTGCACCACGGTCAGAAACGCCAGCTCTGAATTCAGTATAAGAGCAAGTTTCGTTTTTTCCAGTAAGGCGTTCTTCAATCCCTTCACCATATACGGCAATATGTTCTTTCTGGCGTCTTCTGAACTTTTCTATTATTCTATCAAAGCATGCTGAACTTTCTCGCATCTCTTTGGTTGAGAAATTATTATGTGCTCCGGCACCGTTCCAATCTCCTTTTGCCGGCTTTGCTTCCAACGATGCGATAATTCCGAATTTCTCTCCAATCCTGCTGAACAGGTATCGTGCGATCACTAAATCATCTGCGACACGCAAGGGGCCGCTTTCTTTAGTTCCATTTCCCATCTGGAATTCCCATTGCCCGGGCATGACTTCTGAATTTGTACCATCAATGACCAGCTTTGCATCCATGCAGGCGTACATATGTTCTTCTACTATTTCCCTGCCAATTATCTTGTCTGCTCCATTTCCACAATAGTATTTCCCTTGCGGTTCAGGAAATCCTTCTCCCTTTGGAAAGCCTAACGGCCCGGCTATGCGGGAAAAGTCTTTATCATCAATGCGCATGAAGGTATATTCTTGCTCTATGCCAAACCAGAATTCCTGTTCCTTGTATTTTTCGGCCAACCCCCGCAACAATGCTCTGGTATTAGACTGATGAGTTTTATCTCCCGGCACATCGAATACTTCGTTTAGCACTAACACAGATAAATAATCGGGTCTTGCTTTCGCTCTGATGGGATCCAAATAAACTTTTACTGGCTTCAAAACGCAGTCAGAAAAATGCCCCTCTGCCTGGTTGGTGCTGCTTCCATCAAATCCCCAAACAGGCAATCTATTCATTTCTGCTGAAAGATCCTCTACTTTTGTTCCATAGGGCATTTCAATTATTTTTGTTTTACTTCTAACATCGGGGTTTTTGTTAAGGCCTAATTTAACGTTGCCCGTTTCATCTTTCACTAGATTCTTCCCGTCTAACCATAAATATTCCGCAATGACTTTCATCTTTTCACCTCAATGGTGTTTTTAGTGAAAAGAATAAAGCCTTTCTTTAACTTTTGCTCGCATTTTGTTTGTTTTTGTTTAATAAATGCGCAAATTTTAAATAATCTTTAAATGTCATACCTTAAAAACAGAAATAAATTAAACATTTGTCCAAATGCTTAAGCCTAAAGATATTGAAATCGTAAATATTTTGACAGATAATGCCCGCCTTTCATTTAGGGAAATCGCCAAAAAAGCAGGCATTTCGGTCGTTACAGTTATCAATAAGGTAAAAGAATTGGAAAGACAAGGTGTTCTGAAAGGATACACTGCAGAGATAGATTATGAAAAATCGGGTTATGATGTCCAAGCCATTATTCATCTGCAGATCTCTAAAGGGAAATTGCTTGAAGTAGAAACCAAGATTGCAGTCCATCCCTGCGTTTTTGCGGTTTATGATACGACGGGAAACTTTGATGCAATAATCGTAGCTAAATTCAAAAGCAGAAAATCATTGGACGCTTTCCTTAAGAAAATCCAGACTTATGATTTCGTGCAGAGGACGGAAACACAGCTCATATTGAATACTATCAAGGAAAGAAATGTCCGGATGGAATAATTGTGCGACATAAAAACATATAAATACGCGCTTATTCAGGTATCATGATTTTATTACACTATGGAAGCAGACGAACTTCGCGGCAAATATCTGGATTTTTTTAAAAGTAAAGGGCACGCTGTCATCCCTTCCGCTTCATTGGTGCCTAAAGACGACCCCTCTGTACTGTTCAATACTGCTGGTATGCAGCCTTTAGTTCCGTACCTTTCCGGCCAGCCGCATCCGCTGGGAAAACGTTTGGCAAATATCCAGAAATGCCTTCGTACGGTCGATTTTGAAAACATCGGAGATAACACGCACCATACTTTCTTCCAGATGCTCGGCAACTGGTCGTTGGGAGATTATTTCAAGGAGGAGACTATCAAGTGGAGTTTTGAATTCCTGACTGGGAAAAAATGGCTGGGTCTTCCCTTAAATAAGCTGGCCTTTACGGTGTATGAAGGAGATAAGGCGGTTCCCCGCGACACGGAATCATATGAGCTGTGGAAAAATTTAGACGTTCCGGAATCCAGGATCGCTTTCTTAGGCAAGGATAATTTCTGGATCGCCGGCGAGACCGGGCCCTGCGGCCCTTCTACGGAGATGTTTTACTGGACGGGCGAAGGAAATCCCCCCGCCAGATTTGATCCTAAAGATGGGCGGTGGGTAGAGATCTGGAACGATGTCTTCATGCAGTATAACAAAAACAAAGACCGCTCGATCACTCCGCTGAAACAGAAAAATGTCGATACCGGGATGGGCTTTGAAAGAACTCTTGCCGTGCTGAACGGCAAGAAAAGCGCTTATGAGACTGACCTG
The DNA here is from genome assembly GCA_038045005.1 of Nanobdellota archaeon. Taxonomy (GTDB): domain Archaea; phylum Nanobdellota; class Nanobdellia; order Woesearchaeales; family GW2011-AR9; genus JACPIL01. Next base: position 6,361 of record JBBSYZ010000024.1, read on the forward strand.
TTCCTGCCGGTCATCAGGAAGATGGAGCAGCTTAATGGGAAAAAGTATAAGGATTACACTAAGGAGATGCGTATCATAGCGGACCATGTCCGGGCAGCTACGTTTATCTTGGGAGATGACAATACGGTTCTTCCTTCAAATATGGACCGCGGCTATGTCCTGCGAAGATTGATAAGAAGAGCAGTACGATATGCTAAGCAGATAGGATTGCCTGACAATTCCTTATCCTCATTAGCGGAAATAATCGTTAAAGAGTATGGCGGTTATTATACTGAGTTAAAAGAAAATAAACTTAAAATATTGGAAGAACTGCAGAAAGAAGAAGAAAAGTTTGAGAAAACTCTGGAGAAAGGCCTGAAGGAATTTGAGAAGATGTCTTCGCAGGGAGATATCTCCGGCAGGGACGCGTTCTTATTGTTCCAGAGTTATGGATTTCCATTAGAGATTACCGAAGAACTGGCTGATGAAAAGAAAATTAAAGTGGACGTGGAAACATTTTTAGCGGAATTTCAGAAGCACCAGGAATTATCGCGGAAAGGAGCAGAGCAGAAGTTCAAGGGCGGATTGGCTGACGTCACTCTTGAAACTATCAGACTGCATACGGCCACGCATCTATTGAATGAAGCGCTGCGAAGAATGATCGATTCAAATATCAAACAGCGCGGCAGCAACATCACTCCGGAACGCTTGCGTTTTGATTTCAGTTTTGACCGTAAATTAACTCCTGAAGAAATAAAAAAAGTAGAAAATGAAGTTAATAAGGTGATTGGATTGGGGTTGCCGGTGGTGCGGAAGGAACTGCCCCAGAAAGAGGCGATTAAATTAGGCGCGCAGATGGAATTCGGCCAGAAGTATCCAGATAAAGTTTCCGTATATTTAATTGGTGATTATTCCAAGGAATTCTGCGGCGGGCCGCACGTCAAAAATACTAAAGAACTGGGGAAATTCAAGGTCATCAAAGAGGAAGCCAGTTCCGCCGGCGTCAGAAGGATCAAAGCGATTGTTGGATGACACCTATCACACGCAGTCTTAATGGCGTCTAATTTTTATCTGTCATCAAAAGGATCTCGCAAAAGGCCTGCGGTCCGTTCTTTTTTCAAGGCTATCTGGTGGCTTCCCCAATAATTCCTGCCTTTTTTCATCTCTTCGCATTCCGTTATTTCATGGATGACGGTGCTGTCAAAATAATTCTTAGATACTTTCTGCCCCTTCCTATTGGTTTTACAGGAACAATCAGATACATCATTTCTGCCTTCGTTATAATGATGCGAAGATACCCATATCTCATCTAAGGGAATGAATTCGTGGACGAGCCCGTGCCCGCCATGCCCAAAATAAACGCATAAATTGTTTTTTATCCATCGGTTATCTACGGAAAAAATCTTATACCTATTTTTTGTTCCCGCAAACTTTTTCCATTTCCCGGCCAGGGCGAAAGAACTGTCTTTATTTTTTGCCCCCAGTTGAATCTCTTTTTCCAGAATGGGCCAAGCCTTATCCCTTTTATCTTTAGGCACGTTTTGTTTAAGCATATAATGTTGAAGCATCTTAAATTATATAAAGATTCTCATTTAAATGATTTTTACTAAGATCTGTTTCTCCACGCTTGTTTTTTTGACGTCGTTCCGGCCGCAACTAAATCCCCCCCGCAAATAGGCTAATATGAAATCCTCGGTCTTTGATTCAGAAGTTATATAAAGTAGTTCTCGTCGATAAAGTGTTGACTAAGACACGTTTTGTCGACGAGGTGAACTACAGATGGAAATAATAACTTCTAAATTTAAAAAACTTGCT
>JBBSYZ010000025.1:0-6061 GCA_038045005.1 Nanobdellota archaeon
AACTCATTAAAAGGGTTAGAAGAAACAACATATCACGATAAGGTGAGTGTATCCCGCGAAAGAAGAGTTTATAAATAAATGGCTTGTTCAGGACTTATAACTTACTAAACTAAAAGACACCCGCGTAGGTTAGGCATGCGGGGGTATCTGGTTAGAGAAATCTAACAGAACCTTAGAGCAAAGCCTGGCCAAATGCGCAGGACTTAAGTTGCAAAACATAAGTTATCCTGTCTCTTAGTGAGTTCGGGAGTTCAAATCTCCTCCCCCGCACTTTATGCCCTCGTGGCCTAGCGGTAGGGCGCGTCCTTGGTACTTTCCGTTCAGGAAAATTAAGAACGGAGTGACAGAAAGGACGAGGTCGCGAGTTCAATCCTCGCCGAGGGCTTATTTTACCCCATCTTACTTATAAACAAAAAATGAACATTCATGACTATTGTCGGAAAAGTAACAAAACCGAATATCCCGAACTTATTGCCAGCCTACAGGGTAAAGAGATAATTTTTATTGGTGAAAGTAGACACTCTGACCCTGAACAAGAAAACAATGAGAAAATCATCATTTCTGAATTGACCGGACCAAATAAGATATCTATAGCAATAGAGGATATATTTGATGAGATATATGATTCCAAGAGAGACATGCTATTGAGATTTAGCCACGACGGCTTATTTTATCTTCCCAAAGAAACTAGGCAAACCGTTTCTATGCAGAGCAGGCAGATGGCTGAGGTCCTGCCCGCCATCATGGAAAACGGAAAAATCACCGTGGTGATTGTCGGTTCTGATCATTTGGTAGGCACATTTACTAATGATCTTGGCTTTCTGCTCCGCCATTTTTCCAGCGCTACTATTTTTTTAGAAGAAGAATTTTTGGGAAAAGATAATCTGCCGGTTTCAGGGATTTACAGAAGAAATACTCCGGCAACCAGAGACCACATCATAGTCGGGAATCTGGAGAGCTATATGCGATAATCAACAATTTCTGTTGCTCCGAGTTTTTTTAAAGCGCTAAGAAATTGAAGCTGCAAATTCTTTAAAGTGGTTAATTCGTCGGGATCGGTTTTAAAGCCGTACTTCCGGTCATTATGCACCGCCGCTTTGTTCTTCGCGACCTGCGTTTCTAACCTCTTTATCAGCTTCGGCACCAAGGCCATATTTCTTTTTTTTAATAGATCTATCCTAAATATATTGACTTGAGCTTCTACTTCAATTTCCCGGTGTATGGCCACGCTTTCTTTAAGAGCTTTGTTAACAAAATTTCCCATATATCTCTTCAAAACAACAACCTATATAAACTTTTTCATGCCCGGAATATTATGCTTCGCCTGATATCACAGCAGTTAAAAAAACATTTATCTTCTTTTCCTATAACCGACCATATTATTTTTAACCGCAGAATAATTGAAATAAACAAAGATAACTTTGAAACGATACCTGAAAACAACAGTTCTAAATCAATAGCTTTCGTGGACGGCGGACAGGGAGAAATCATCTCCACGGGAAATTTATGTCTTAGCTTCATCCGTGTCGGCGCTTTGGTTTTCCGGAACAACCAAAAAATCAGGGATTATCTGCACGAATTTTATCTGTTGACAACTGCAAGACCGGAGAATGATGATATAGTCTATGAATCTGAAATATTCCCATTAAATGGCCCCGCGATAATAGACGGATCTCAATTAAGCATCTCTTCTACAGATGCGACTATCAGGGGAGGCATTGAACGCGCTTCGATCAATGCTGTCGCTAACATGGCCAGAAGATTTGCTGAACTTTCTTTATGCGCAAATATTGATGCTGACATAATAATGATTGACGGAATATTAGAGCCTTCTTTTAGGAATGAAGAGAAATATCTTTCCAAGCTGCCGGAGAACGTCTGCGCTCTGGCAAAATCATCTTCTTTATTCACTGCTTCAGGAAATTCTCCGGCAATCTTATTGAACAGATTAAATCCTGAGAAAAGCTGCTGGAGTTATGCCATCGACCACGCCAATTTCTTTGTCAAACTGCATCCTAAAGCAAAGCACGTATTTCGTTACACCGGCAAGAAAGAATTTTTGCATTTATTGGCGATAAACAGCAATGACGCGCTCTTTTTAGGATACCCTTACGGATTGATTGCCGCAGATAAATGTGCCCGCGTAAGCAACGAGGAAAAGATGTCGCTGAAGATGAAAATTATCTTAAGTGCAGAAAACAAAGATATTGCTGAATATCTTTCCGCCACCAATGCACACGATATATTAGATAATCTTAGCTGAAATTCAACCCATAGGTATGCTTTTCTTAGAACTGTATTTCTTTTTCCCTTTGATGACTATACCTATCCGACATCTCTTTTCGCCGTGCCAGCGCCGTTCTAATTCCTTGTACGGCAGAAATGTATGTGAAATAGTATAGGGATCTTCAAAATAAATCTTCTTTTGATCATAGCCGATAGCAACAACATAATGCCCGTCACCCCAATGATTTTGCCAGTTTTTGACTTTTCGTTTGGCCCATGCCTGCAGAAGCAGAATGACCGGAATATCTTTTTTAAGAGATTCTTTTATCTTCTCCACGCTCATCTCTTCCAAGGTTACAGGGAGCTTGTAATGATGAGCTACAGCAACCATCCCCCGCAAGGAAGTTCCGCTTCTTTTATTAGTGTGCGCCACCCTTATAATTTCATTTTCATTAACATCAATGCCGTAATACGCAAGAACGGCGTGCATGGCTTTTGCTCCACAATCATACTCAAACGTCTGCCGGGCATTAGGGAAATCCAACATCTTCATAAGCTAATTCAATCTCCCCGATTTAATAAATATTTCTGTTGGGAGGATGAGAAGTTTAGGAACGGGGATGCTTAAGAACCGGCTTCCCCATAAACTTTCCAGAACTCCACCACAAACAAATCAGCAATGGCCGGATCTTCAATGATCACCACGTTCTCATCGTTGTTCTTATCGCCATTATTGGTTGGATTGAAGGAGCCGGTGACTACCGTCTTTTCATCAATGATGAACACCTTGTGGTGCATATTGTTTTTGTTGCCGTCCTTTCTGACATCGATGCCGTTCTGCAGCAATCGGTTGAACTGCGAATACTCGCTGATCTGCCGCGCTTCCATTACCCCGCTCACTGTGATGCCGTCCAGATTCTTCAGCAGCAGAATATTCGCGATTCCTTCGTGGGTGAAAGAAAAAGTCATGAAATAGATAGATCTTTCCGCTTTTTTCAACTCTTCTTTAACCTGTTCCGCGCACCGGTCGTCGGGGCAGAAATAGTTTTCCATGCGCATCCCGCTTAAGTTTATTTTAGGTTCTTTTACCGGCTCTCCTTTCTTGAAAGTTCCCGCAAATAATTCCTGAAACTCATCTTCATAATTCTGCGCTATAATCCGAGAATCTATGAACAAAACGTTGTTGTTATTTTTATTAGCATCGTTGTCGGTAGGGTTCATGGAGCCAGTGATAACTTTTTTCCCATCGATGACGCAGAATTTGTTATGCATCAATCCGTAAGTGTCCGCTTTGACGAAATGATGATTAAATTTTTTAACATAATCATTGTCAGTTATTATCAGCACTTCTATCTTTTTCTCTTTCTCATCCAGCTTCTTCTGCACGGAAGCCAGCCCTATGTCAAATAAGGCGCAGTGTATCGAATCTTGGGCGGAATCCAGAAAAGACAATAATTTCTCTTCGCATTCCTGCTCGGGACAGAAATATACTTCTATACTTCCGGAATCTTGCAGAAGCGATTCCTGCTGTACTGCTTTTCCACTCGTGCAACCGCTAACAAATATAATCAGCAACAAGAAAGTCAGTTTCTTCATGATTCTTCCAGTGGCGGTTTATTTATAAAATTAGCTTAAATGAACGCCCAAAAACCATAAATCTTATAAACGGATAGGCTGGATAATCATCTATGAGAAAATTAGAGCGATTAACTCAAGGAGAATTTAATGAATTTTTTAGAGTTGATGGCACTCTCGTCGAATCAAAATATATAATTCCGGTGGGAAAGATTGACACGATAGTTGTGAAGAATTCTGCCTTTGGTGTCGCTAAAGCCTTGGAAAGGATGGTCGAAAATAAATCCCATTTTATTCCGCCGCTTGCAAATGCTTATGTCGCTTCTGAATTTAATGGGAGCACCCAACGCGTGCATAGGAATGAAGAAACGGGAGTTGAACATATGTATTCAGTTTATGCTATGCAGTTTTACTACGCTATGCTTGACTCCTAACTATAGCTGTAATCGATAGCCTTTACTCCGTAGGTCTGGAACATTATCGCTTCCATCCTGAAAGTAACCCCAATATTACTGTAAGAAAAAGTATCTCCTGAAGACATCCAGTCGCTTCTTTCTCCGTCAACGCTTATGATGGCCCGGTCAGCTTCGATATTATATATCTTGACAATATGCATCTGCCCTTCAATCTCTATTTCCTGCTGTTCGCCTAATTGGATGGTGCGTATGGTTGCTGGAATCTCTGTTGCATTCTCATCTTGATTTTCCTGCGCATAAGAATTGGCCGGTGAAGCAGGGACGGGCCCGGTAACATTAGATGCATTTGCTGTTTTTTCCAGACATTTATTATCCACACATCCTCCTTCACAGGTTTTCTTGTTGATGAAAGAACAATCTTCCTTTTGATAGCCGTATCTGTCCCTGCCTATGCACTTGAAGCCTACCGTACATACTTCTGCCGGTCTGCAAGTCCCATTGATACATCCTCTTTCACATTTAGTCGTCTGCGTCCTGGTGCAGTTATCTAACTGATATACTTTGTATTCGTCATCAAAGCATTCCCAGTGCGCAGTACAGGCAGTTCCGGCAATAGTCTCTGCAGATTTATCTGCACCTTCGATACTGCCGTCTTGAGTTTCTGCCGGGATGCTCTGTTCACAGGAAATCAAAAATAAAGAAAGAACCATCATCAAGATTATTACTCTCATTGATTCAGCTCACTTTTGCCTTTACTCTTTCCACGAGCGCCGGCTCCACGTAATGGTTTAAAGTCACGGTATAATTATCTTCCCAAGTCCCCCCTTTTTTTTCGAATCGTTTATGCCCTAAATCTGCTGCCAGGGAAAAAAACAGCGTTTTCATCTCTTCCTTGCTGATAGTCCTTTTCCTTTTCAAGAACTCCTTTACTCTTCTGGTGGCATGGTGTGAACGTATGATATGCGGGTAAAATTCTTTTCCGCAATATCTTTTAAATGCTTTTTTGAATTGTTCATCGCGTAAAGGCTTTCCATTTTTGGAAGAAAATACAAAATCATTAGGTTTCAACAGCTGGAGTTGTTTATGCAGCCGGCGGACATACGTTCTGGAGAATTTTTGCTCTTCACGATAGGGGACCCCGTCTTTTCCTATGTATTCAAATTTAACTTTTTCACCATTGATGGTAATATCTCTTTTCTTTAAAGTGGTCAGGCCTTTATGCCCGTTAGTGCGGTAATAGATTTCATTGCCGATTCTCATCCTTGTTTTCAATAAAGTATACATCGGCAGAGCAAGACCATCGCCGGCATCTTTTAACGCTAAAGATACGGCTTTGGAAAGTTTTCGGTAGATTTTATCAAACTCCCATACTTTCTTGAACTTCTGGTTGCGGTTTTGCTCTTTTTTTTCTAAGGTATAGCAGTAAGCATACGTTCCGCCTTTGTTCTTAAACAATACATCCCAGTGGTCATCAGAGTATTGGTCGTGGATAGTCAGGTCCTTAGCGAACAGCGAAAAAGCTTTGTCGATGATTTTTCCGTTGGGCAGCTGGTTGATCCTGGCCCCCTGTGCTTCCCCTTTAGGAGACAGCTGCCCCTTGAGGAATTCGGGGTTTTTAGTGTCTATGAGAACTTTAAAATTCTTATGTTCCTTGAATAACCGGGCGACTTGCATCGCTTCAGGGAAAAGTTTTTTGGATTTCTTCCATGAAGCAGCGGTCTTTTCATACGGCTGCAACTCTTTGGCTTTTATGCGGACAGTTCCTGCTAAAACCTTTTTTTTTGCGCTCATTGATAGAAAGGAAACATCAGGGGTTTATAAAATTAATTTTTTGGTGCGCAGTT
>JBBSYZ010000026.1:0-4617 GCA_038045005.1 Nanobdellota archaeon
TAAGTGGTTTGCTTGCAAACCACCACTCAATAGAGTGGTGGAATTCTCCGCGTTTTAATCGGATCAACCGTTCCAATAACTTAATAAAAACGCCCCTTTCTTGAAATAAGATATGGATCCGATACTTAAATTAGCTTTGCAGACTCTTGAACAGAACAAGCAGGCGATAATTTTTACTCCCAGCCGGATCAGCGCAGAGAAAACCGCAGAAGATATTTCTAAACTTACCGCTTTTTTTCTTCCGGAATTAGAGAAGGAAATCCTGAAAGCTGCCGGCACGCCGACCAGGCAATGCAGAAAACTTTCCCACGTCATCAAGAAAGGAATCGCTTTCCATCACGCCGGACTTTTACAAAAACAAAAAGAACTGATTGAAGATGAATTCAGAACCGGAAAAATAAAAATCATTTGCGCCACCCCAACTTTAGCTGCCGGGTTAAGCCTGCCCGTTTTCAGGGTGGTTATCAAATCATTAAAACGCTACTCCGGGCAATGGGGCATGGACTGGATTCCGGTTCTGGAATATTTACAGATGGCCGGAAGGGCAGGAAGGCCCGAATATGAAGCTTTTGGAGAAGCGATATGCATAGCTAAAGACCAAGCTGAAAAAGAAGAGATATATGAACGTTACATCTGCGGAAAGCCGGAAGCGATTTATTCCAAACTGGCGGTAGAGCCGGTCTTAAGGACTTATCTTCTTTCCTTGATCTCTTCCGGAATTATACGTGACCAGCATTCCATGAAAGAATTTTTCAAAGAAACTTTCTGGGCTTATCAGTTCAAAGATCTGCATAAGTTAGAATCGATTATGCAGAAAATGCTGCGCCTCTTGGAAGGGTGGAGATTCATCACCATTGCCGGAACTACGAAAGGCGATTTTGTTTCTGCCAATGAATTGAAAGCTGGTATGAATGACGAAAAACTGCGCGCGACCTCCATCGGAAAACGCATTTCTGAACTTTATCTTGATCCCCTTACTGCGCAGCACCTCTTAGAATGTTTAGCAAATTTTGAACGAAACAATCTGACTACCGCAAGCAGTGAAGTACCAAAAACAAATAAAAATCCCCACCGCCCCAACGGACAGGGTATTTTTAATGTTGAGAATACCAATAAATCTGGCCACAAATTTGCAGACCCAACCACTGCAAGCAGTGGGGTATCCCCAACAAATAAAAATACTTTCTCGCTGCTGCAGATGATTTCCCACACTTTAGAAATGCGGCCTTTGCTAAAAATTAAAAGCAGGGAGCAGGATTTCATCCAGGAAGAACTGAACGCGCGGCATAATCTTCTGCTTGAAGAAGAGCCCGGCATTGATGATATTGATTACGACGATTTCATCTCTTCGATAAAAACTGCTTTGTTTTTTGAAAGCTGGACTGAAGAGCACGATGAAGATTTCCTGCTGGAGAAGTTTGATATAAGGCCGGGAGAAATAAGAGTAAAGCAGGAAACTGCTGACTGGCTGTTATATGCCGCTGAAGAATTAGCCGCCTTGCAGGACCGCAAGACAGCAGTGAAAGAAATCCGCAAACTCCGGCTGCGGGTGCGGTACGGCGTCAAGGAAGAACTTCTTGCTTTGATTAAACTGAAGGGCATTGGCGGTGTCAGGACCAGGAAACTTTATGCTCACGGCATCAGGGATTTAGGTGATGTGAAGAAAGCGGATATCACTACGTTATCCCAGCTCCTGGGGAAAGCTGTCGCAGAAAGCATCCAAAAGCAGTTGGGGGAAGATATCAAAGAAGTTCCTAAAGGCACCAGAAAAGGACAGACCAGTATTTTGAAATACTAAAATATCTAGATTATCTCATATTTTCCTTTCGTTTTGGAAATGAAAAACCCAGTCGCCCCAAGGGGCAGGGTATCTGTAACAATATACCCTAAATTTTTGGGCGCCTCGGTTTTTCGTCCAGAAAACATACGTGAATGATTTATTTCATCCCAATCACCGCAAGCACACAATGAAGCAAAGACTTCATTGGTGCGCCAGTAAAATCGTTGTTTTACTGTGCGCGGTGGGGTATGTTTTCTGAAATTATCATGAGATTTTCAGAAACTTTATAAAGAACCACTAATTTTTCCTGTCCATGGCACGATTAAGAAAATTTTCAGCGTATCAGCGGTTGGAAAGACCGTACACCCGCATCAGCAAATACACTAAAAAGAACTATGTCCGGGGCGGTTTTCCCCACATGAAAATAGTGCGTTTTGACATGGGAACCGCAAATAAAGAATATGATACCACCGTAAGATTAAACGTCAGCAAAGCTATGAATATCAGGCAGGAAGCTTTAGAAGCCGCCCGGGTCGTTTCCAACCGGTATCTGGAAAAGACTTTAGGTAAGAATTTTCATCTGCGCCTGAAAGTGTACCCTTTCCATGTCTTGCGGGAAAATCCGTTGGCTTCCGGAGCAGGAGCGGACCGTATCAGCACCGGTATGCAGTTATCTTACGGTAAGACCATCGGCTGTGCCGCAAGAATGAAAAAGGGACAGGACGTTTTTGAATTACGAATCGATAAGAAAGACCTTAAAGCCGGCAGAGAAGCATTGCAACGCTCTGCGACCAAGCTGCCTTGCACTTGCAATATTGTAGTGGCGTAAATTAAGAATTCTTTTTTAATTCAGCTAACTTCGCTTCAATCTCTTTCAATTCTTTTTCCGGCATATGCCCTTTCTTCTGCAAACGTTTCCGAATCAGTTTCAATTCCCGTTCCCGCATGGAAGGGATGTAGCTGCGGATGAAATAAGAGGGATTTTTTTGCCCTTTTTTAAGCAGGGAAGTTATTTTCTCCAATTCACGGCCCAGCTTTTTTTTCTCGAAATGCATTGCGATTTCGCTCACGGCCGGAGCAACTTCTCGGATTTTTGCTTTCTTGATTTTCATCTTGTTTACGGAAGTTATCTGAGAAGTAACTTTCTTAAGATCTTCATCCCACCTGGTTTTTTTCTGTGGTTTTTCTAATACCACCGGTTTACGGTAACCATGCAGCCGTGCCGTCACTTTGCGTAATTCGCTGCTGAGCGTTTCTTCTTTGATGTTAGGAATCTTAGTCAATCTCTTCCGAATACGGGACGGCGGCAAGAATTCTTCTTTTTTCCTCAAGCAGACAATCTCTTTATTAATCCTGTCCAGTTTTTGGTCAAGCTCCGATTCTTCCAGAACAGACAGTTCCCCCTCTTCTTCCGGCAGCTCGGCACGCCAAAGCTGCGGTTTAGGGTGGCGCAGTACATGTACGACGTAAAACGAGATGGCGACTAAAGCAACAAAGATGGCAAAACCCTCCAGATAATCTTTCGTATCGGCGGTATCTGTCGCAACCGCGGCCCCGGTTAATGCTTCATACGTTCCGCTGAAAAAAACCACTATGCTTTCTGGAGAACCGGTAAGGAACGTTAAAATTATTAGGATGCTGATAAACAAGAAAGCTCTTTCTTTTCCCAATGCTCGTTTTTGGAGATATTCCTGCTCCATGCAGATTGATGATAACGGCGGTATTTATTAAATCTTCTTCGCTGGGATATCCTTTGCCAGTTCTGCCTTCGCTTCCTCACCTGATTTCGCCAGCGTTTCCAATTTTTCCTTCAATTCATCAAAGGAATAATATCGGTACGGAAAACTCTTATCCGGCTTCCCTTCCGGCATATCCGTTTTACTGACATAAATCAGCGGCTTCTTATATTCGATTTTTTTCAGCAGCTGCATTTGTTTTTCTATCGAGTACCCTGACGTGCCGGAAAGGTCAAAAACGAAAACAACCGCGTCAGCCATTTCTTTAAGCACCAATTCTGCTTGCAGCTCGATGTTATTCATTTTCTCCAGGCGCGCTAATGTTCCTGGAAGGTCCAGCACCTGTATAGTAGTCCCGTCTGCTTTCATGTATCCGGCATTGATGCTGACGGTAGTAAAAGCATATGCTGCAGTTTTTGCTTTAGTGCTGGTCAGCTTATTCAATAAAGTAGTTTTCCCAACATTAGGAAATCCGTAGATGCAGATGGTAAACATTTCCCGGACATCGGGATATTTTTTCATGATTCTTCTGCTTTCTTCCAGATATTTCAGGTTTTCATCTATTTGTTTCAATGTGGAAGCAGCTCTCCCATAAAATTCCTTGGAAGCGCTTCTTATCCGCACCGGATCAGCAGCTTTGTTGATTTTGCGGATATATTCACGATGCAGCATCCGCAGACGCTGAGCCGCCCAATTGGCTGCCCCGAGCGATTTCTTCAGAGAACTGAAATCTAAGGTGAGTTTCATTAATTTGATATAAAATTCAGGCAGCACTTCTGTCTGCGGGAATTGAGTAAGAACATTATCTAACTTAGAAACGATGGTTTCTTTGATTATGTCTAACTTAATGCTTTCTTTCTTTTTGATTATCTCCAGCCAGCTCCCGGCAAGTTTTTTTTGACTGACTTTCTCCCTCGCTTTGCGGAAAGCTGCATCTAGCAAAACCTTGCTTGATTCCACCGGAAACAGTTTTTCAAAATTCATAATACTACAAAACTGACGCTGTATTTTAAATGTTTGTGGCCTTATCTCGAAGGTCTTATCTTGAGGATACACTCACCTTATCGTGATATGTTGTTTCTTCTAACCCTTTTAATGAGT
>JBBSYZ010000027.1:0-12197 GCA_038045005.1 Nanobdellota archaeon
AATAAAATGAAACGAATTTTTCTACCGAAGGGAAATAGTTTCAGGATACGACAGTCTGATGTCATTTGTTAACCTCGTTGAATTATAGCTTGGTGTTCCAGAAGCAATTTATAAATGTTTAGGTTAATTATCACCCGGCGGTAGTGTTTAACCGACAAAGCACAACCCTATCTAATCTTCCCCGTCTGCCACTCCTTCAGCAGCAGCCTTGCTGTAGCTTCCAGATCCGGCAGGTTTCCTTTCCGTATCTTCTTGTAGATGATGGCGATTTTATCGAGGATCTCTTCTGCATCGTCTTCTTCGATCCGGAAATATTTTTTTATCTTTTCTTTCTCTTCTTCAATGATCCTCATAGCCACATATTCCGGATCTTTGATCTTGCCGTAGTCGATGGCGCTGATCTTTCCATGTTTGACGATGTCTTTCTCTTCCTTCGGAAAAACTCCCGGCGTATCGATGAGCATTATTTTGCTATCAACCCTGATTTTTTGCAATCCTTTGGTGAATCCGCTTTCCGCAGAAGTCCTGGCCGCACCTCTCCCGGTCAGAGCATTGATGAGAGAGGACTTGCCTACATTTGGATACCCCAAAACGCCTACGGTAACTTTTTCCCCGCGCGACAATTCCAGTATTTTTTTCTTCAGGATGGTCGTGCCTAATTTCTCCCTGCTGGAAATAAAAACTGCCGGGCTTAATTTAGAAGTTTCTTCCTTGACTTTTTTTAGGTCTGCCAGATCGCATTTGTTAAGAGTGTATAAGATTATCTTTCCGGACCTTTCAGCTTTGGATTCTATTTCTCGGTTTCTGGTCTCTTCCACAAATCGGGCATCCAGCACTTCGATTATGATGTCGGCTTCCCTCAGTACTTGGTTGACGTGCTTCCAGAACGATGGCATGCAAATGATAAAATAAGCTCTTTTATAAACGTTTCAGAGAATTAATGAAAATCATGGTCGCTCATACGGTTCAGAGCTTTGATCATAAACTACCGGCAGGCCGCCATAAGGGTTTCGCGGCTTAGGAACATCTGCGGGAAGGCTATCCACGGAACCATGCACTAAAATGCAGAACCCGTCTAACGATTCTCCTTTCGGCAGCAAACCTCTTCGTACTACTTCGCTATTATTCATCGGCTCGGCGCCAAACAAATAGTCTTGATACGAAGAGTTAGCGATATACTCTAAAGAAAATCTATCTGAAATTATCTTTGCCTCCTGCCATCTCATGATTACAATAGAAACCTTCAGATTTATAATATTTATTTAACCAACATCCAAATTCTTTTAAATACGCTCTTTTTAATAAGCAGTATGCCGGCAAGCGAAAATCAAGGATTCCTCCGTAAACAGGCCATATATATCATGGACGAATGCATCCAAGACGCCAAAGCGTTAGCCATCAAGAACGGCATCAATCAGGAAGAGGTTATCGCGACTATCGCGGCAGCCTTGTTTGATAAAAGGGCACCCGCCGACAAAATAATCTTGATAGAAGAGTGATTTAAACAACTTGCTTTTACAAGAAAATCAGCGAGAAAGCCTTGGTCTTTCAGACCGAGGATGAATCACAATAGTTAGCGCTGATTTTCTGTTCCAAAAATGTGCGATATAATTGTGAGCCGTAAAGCCTCGTCTTTTAAGACGAGGATAGGCTCGCATATACTTAGTTAGCACATTTTGGTTACAGTTTCAGATGCCTTTTCAGGAAGTTCTCGAACCGCTCAACTTCTTCTTTGGTATTGAAGAACAATAGATGTTTCTTTCCTTTCTTAGTTACTACATACCCGCCTAAGAATACTTTGTCCAGCTTATGATGCACGACATCTTTTAGGAGAGCTTTTTCTTTCTTGGTTTTATTCTTTTTCTTCCGCACCACTTCCAGATAATTTTTGGTAACTTTGTAATGCTCTTCAACGTTCCTCCATCTCTGCAGGGCAAATGAAAGTAAGGCATATAACGCCAAAAACAATGCCGTAAAACCGACTGCGACCAGCACTTCTTTATTGTAGCGGTATAAAAGGGTGAAATATATCAGCATCGCCAGGATCAGCAGGAACAGCCCTTCGATACGCATCACTAAAAATCTCTGCAGGGGAAATTTCCACGAAAGATGTCTGTCGGCCATTCTATCTCACCCTGCTCTCCGAAATCGGTGCTTTGGTCATGCTTATCAAAGAAGCGACAAACATGGCGATGAAGACGATCATGAAAGCCGTTTTATAATTGGGGTCTTCTACCAAGTAAGCGGTTATGAGCAGCCCTACAATAGCAAGAACCATGAAACTTCCCTTTAAAGGTACAGCATGCCACCTTTGCGTAGCTTTAACTGCAGAACTTTTACGGCGCACTTTCTTGCTCATATTTCTATCAACCTCTTTAACATATAGGAAGAAGTAGTGGTATTTAAAGTTTTGGGGGACTATTTGCTCTGTAAACATACTTCTCTACTTCTTTTCGAGCTTTTTCCCGCTTTTTCTGATGCTCTGCCAAGAATTCATTGATTTTATCAATCAAGATCGCTTTTAATTCTCCGGACAATAGTTTTCCAGACCGGTAATCGTCATGGACCTTCTTCAGTTTCTTGTCATCAAATTCAAAATAGCGCAGCCATTGGTAAGCGATATCGATGTCCGGATCGCCGCCTTTCCTGCGGTGCTCTTCTACGGTCGCCTGTCCGCCTGAAAAAGCATGCTTATTTATCTTTTTCTTTACTGTCGCTGGATCGTCTATAGTCAGGACTGCCTTATCTGCATCGCTGCTGCTCATCTTTCCTTCCATTCCGGTCAAAGGCGGCATGAAAACAGCATGCAATACTGCCGGTTTGTGATGTCCCAGTTTTTCTACCACGTCCCTGCTGATCCTGAAATGGGGGTCTTGATCCACTCCCAGCGGAATCAGGCAAGGCCTATTTTCGCCGCGCAAGACGTTAGGTAAAAACACGGGTACGGTCTGCATGGAAGTGTAAAAAATGCTGCCGATGTTATTTGAATCGCTGAACCCGAAAGCCGCTTTGATGGTGGAAAAAGTTATTTTCTTTGCAACCTTGATCGCTTCTGGATACATGATGCCGGCATGTCTGGTGTCGATAAGGAAATGCGTTTTCTTCGGATTAAATCCCAGAGCGATGACATCCAGCATGTTCTCATAAGTCCATCTCTGCACTTCTTCATAACTCAGGTCCTTGAACAGGAACTTTTCATCATCGGTGAACTGGAACCATACCTCGGCGCCGAAAACATCCTGCAGCCACTTAGTGAATCTCCAAGTCCCCAGATGACCCAGATGGATCGGTCCTGAAGGTCCGCAGCCGGTGTATAAGAAAAACTTGTTTCCTTTTTCGTATTCATCCAGACACCACTTTAAATCCCGGTGAGCAAAGAAAATGCCTCTTTTCAAATAGGGGTGAAGCTCGCCGGCAATTTTTTTAATACGCTGTAAATCCTGGGCCGTCAACTTGGTAATGCCGAATTCTTTGACTAATCTTTCATAATCTACTTTCCCTTCCACCAGGTAAGGATTGACTTTTGTCATAGCTTTAAGGTTGCATGGGAAGTTTATATATTTGTTGCTTGTCGTATGGAAAATGTTAAATAGTCAATCATTGCTTTCTGTCTATGCAAACCATTGATAAGCTCATCTCTCAGCTTCAGGAAGGAGATATGGTTCAGCTGGCGACAAAAAGTGATAAAAGAATCTTAGCTTTCTATGAAGGAAGATGCCCCACCAGCGATGATGATCACAATTATTTTAATCAAATTTGGCTGGGTCATAAGCCCAATAAAAAACAGCCAAATGAAGAACAGATAATCTTTTCGATGGCTAACCCCCGCGGAGTTTATCCGGATGGCCAAGATTATGGTTTAGAATGCCTTTTACCGGAATTATATATGACTTCAAAGAAGAGAAAATACTTTATTGAAGACTATAAAATAAGCAAGGGGAGAATTTTAGATCCCTCAAAATTTATCCCTATTCCTGATGATGAACTTTTTGAATCAGAGGAAAGTGCGGGGAAACATACGAAAAATAGTTTTAAAACATCAAACCGCATTTTCAGAATAACCCTGCCGGGGTGCGATAATTATGTGGTAGCTAATGTCGTTGCGATTGATGAATTTGAAAGCTATTTGCTATTATCACCGATAAGCGGATGGGCTGACTTCTCATTATATGTTGAAGTTTCTGAAGATTCCGATTGTGAAGGCACTCTTTACATCCCCGAGCGAAGTTCTTTCTTAAGCCGACCGGAAGGAGAGGAAGAAAAAATTTTAATAACTAATTTTAAGAAAGTTCCCGTAACTAACATTGAATACTACTCTGGATAAGTTTTCTATAAATTAATAACAATAGCTTTCTTTTCCAGATTGACCACTAAAATATTTTTCTCTTTCTTTAATTCTTTTGCGACTTCCTCCCAACTCTTGCTCTTCTTCATCTCCTTGACTATTTCCAGCATCTTCTGCAGCGGAGCGTATTTTTCGTACACCAATTCCCCCTTTCTGAAATTAACGGCAATATTTTCTTCCTGATTTTTGATGGCTTCTTCCTGTTCGACGATGGTTCTTTGCAGGGCCTTAATCTTGTTTTGGTAGGGAGACGGTTTTTCGGACAGTTTAAGGGTATCAATCGCTTCATGATAGGTTTCAGTCTCCCTCAGCGTTTTTTTTCCCTGTAGGGGAAACGGCGTTATCTCTTCTTCATAGATGTATCCCTTGGGATCGGCGATAGCGGTAAGAAAATATTTAAAGGCCTGCGCAAGCTTGGTGATTTCTTCCGAAGTAGTTTCTGCCGGAGATTTTTGAAAATCAACCCCGGCGATCTTGCAGGCTTCTTCCGCATACAGGCCGCCCAAACCGATTTCTGTTGCTAAGGACGTAGCTAAATTCCTTTTCCCGCTTTTTTTTAAAATGTCCTGCATCTTTTTTGCCGTCAATTCCTTCCAATCAACGTCTAACGGAGGGAACACATATTTTTCTTTAGGCTTGATAGTGCGGTCTTTCCACTCCTGCGCTTCCAAAGCGGTTATAATTATTTTTTTAGCGTCAGTCAAGATAACATTCCCTTTTGAGAACAGCTCTACGATAAGAAAATATTTTTCTTCTTTTTCCAGTTCAAAAATCACCGCCCTTTCAGAACCATGCTGATAAATATTCCTTATGGCGGCATTATCGATATATTTGCGCAGCTGCATGCAGAATCCCGACGGCCTTAAGGCGCTTTCTTTCTGCTGGGTTAGGCAAAGCCATTTTCCAGAGATTATTTTCAATAGCCGTTTTCCCTTTCCGGGAGCGTGCAGCTGGAGCAGCAATACGTTATTTTCCGGATGATAGATCTGCGAGATCTTTCCATCTACTAAGAATCGCAGCTCATTGACCAAAGCCGCCAGTTCCAGGGAAGAGATGGATTTTTTGGGCATGTGGTGAGTTAGGCTTACTGATTTATATAATTTAGTGAGAATTTATCGGTATTTTCTTTTTATACTTTCTATTTCTTTTTTTCTTGCAATGTCAACAGCCGCCCTGATGGAATGGCCGTATTCTCGTGCGCCATTTTTTGTCAAAACTACTATATTCATCCCCGATGTACCCGGATCACTTTCTGCCCGGCTTAACGCTCCAACGGCTAAATCAATCGCGGTTGGAATATTCATTTGGCTTTGATCGATCTTATCGCTGGTTTCATCGTTCAATAACTTGTCAAAATATTCTTTCACTTCGTCGGAACCGGAACCAATGGTCAAATATTCAATTTCTTTTTCTTTTTGCGGTTGTTTAAGGTTTCCAAACTCATCTATTTCCCACATATCAATGTTTCCTGAAAAATGAGCTGCCATCAAAAGAGTACCGAGATCATCTAATTTTGTTCCATTCCGCAACGCCATCAAATTATATGAATTCAATTCCGGAAAATGCGGTTTTTTATACTTTGTTCCTAGCCCATACCGTTTTATCGCGCTCGCAATGATGCTGAAAGAATCATGATGAGTAGAACCATATCTTTTCGGCTGCGTAAGAGATCGCAAAAAATGACTGATGTCTTTATCGAAAGCGCCAGCGAAGCCCATCATCCATTTTTTACCGAGTAAAATTTTATCTGCTTTATCCGTCTCAGTTTTAGTCAGGTTTCCGTCAACATAATGGTTTAATTGCGTATCAGAACAGAAGACTACTCCCTCTAGCCCCAGACTTGCTTTTATTCCGATGATGGTAGTCATTTTGATGTAAAATTACCGTAATCGGGCTTAAATTATAATCTTTATGCACTTACAGTATATTTAACAAAAATAAGCGCCCGGAGGGATAGTCGAAGTTCCGCTTCTCGTTCAGTTTCTGCGGAAACTTACTCGAACCCTCGATTTGTTCCTCTGCAGGGAACCGCTTTAGCCGCTTAGCCACGGACGCATGATAAAGTTCAGAATAAAGATTATTTATATAAGTTTTGGGAGTAAAATCTACCTATTGCTCAGCCACTTGACATAAGAATACAAAACTACTGCCAAGTTGATCATCCGCATATTGGCGCCGTAGGCAGCATCGAGGCCTTTTTTGATCATCCTGATGTTGTTTTCGATTTCTGCCGTTTTTTCCAAATCCTGCTGCGGGATGCGCTTTTTGATAGTCGCAAAATCGACCTTTTTGTATTCTTCTTCTAAAGAAACATGGAAAAAAAATCCCTTCTCCATGCTTTCTGCCAGTCCGTTGATCTGCGCTACCGGCCCTTCATGCACCATATCTTGCGCATAGAACGCGAAATTGGGGTTGCGCAGCAGGAACAGGAAAAGTCCTTTTACCTGTTCGTTGACCCGTATCTTTTCTTCCGCCGTCCGCAATCTAGGTATCTGGTTGAGCAGCCCGGTGACTTCCACGCGGGCAGAAGACTGCCAGACCTGTACTTGCTGGAGATAAGAAAGATTATTTTGAAGCGCGGCCGGGATGATTTTCAGCAGCTGCACCGACCTTTCTAAACTGATCTTTTCATGAAGTGACGATTCTTCTTGAAGCAGCAGCTTTATCTGTTCGATTGTCGGCTCGACAAGTCCGGCGGCCTGTTCGATGAGTTGCAACTCGCTTGAAGAGACAAAAAATTCGCAGAACGCTTCTTCTGTTGCCTCTTCCTTAAGCGGAAAAGCCATCTTTTCTTTCAGGTCACGGACCAAATACACGCTTTCTAGATCCGCCATCTTGGGCGTCAGATGGTTTAGTTGATGGATGTATAGCATTATCTCACATCTTTCTTCCGCTTAAAGGAGAGACACTCGGCGTTGCAGAAGGTTTGTTTTTACGGTTTTCCAAACGGTCATTTTTGCCGCAGTAGGGGCAACTTAAGTTGCATGTCACTCCGGCTTTGTTTTTATCGGCTCTAAAATTATAATTGCAGCGGTTACAAAAATAACCTAAGAAACTAGGGGCGGAAAGACTTTTAATCTTAGAAGTGACTATTTCCCCCGCGGTAGCTTTCTTCAATTCACCGCAGCAAGGTTCACAGACCAGAAGATTCTTATTTTGATCTTTTGGGTATAGCCGAACTTGGTCTAAAAGAACCACTGCTTTACAACGTTCACAGGTTCTAGTTTTACGGATGTCCATAGTCTTCACCCCTTTGATATAGTCCCTTTCAGGCGAAGGATATATTTAAAGATATCGACGGTGGAAAAGATAGAAGTTTAGAATAATTAAAAAACGGACCCGGGGAGAATTTCATGCCGTTAATTTGCCTTTTGAACTCCCGACCTACAGCTTAGAAGGCTCTAGCGGAACATTTCTGTTCAGTCGCCCTATCCAGGCTAGGCTACGGGTCCTTAAAACATCAAAACCCAAGATAACTTTTAAATATTTCTTTCAAGGGTTTCATTTTATGGGTTTCCTTATCAGTTTAGAAGAAAAGCCGGTCAGAGCAAAAGGGCTCAATAAACTGGCCAAACCCGATGAAGAAAAAGTAAAAAAGTATTTCTTTCCGGATGATTGATAATCATAATTTTGCAATATTATTTATAACTCTTCTCACAAATAACTACTGTTGGGTGAATTAAAAACGCCAGGTTGGGTTTTTCAGAAACCTTTAAATATAAAACCCCTTTTAATATTAAAATGCGTTGTAACTAATAAAATGGAAGTCGCAATAACAAAGATGTCTGAAAATGGGCAGGTAGTTATACCTGTTGAAGTGCGTAAAGATGCAGGCCTAAAGGCTTCTACAAAATTTATCGTATTTAATGAGGGCGGCAATATCTTGCTCAAAGTTATAAAAAAAGAATCTTTGCTGAGGGACCTGAAGCTGATGGAATCAATAGAACGAAGTGAAGAGCAGATTAAGCAAGGGAAATCAGTAAAAGCAGACACTTCTCAAAGTAACGAGGAAATAGATGAATTGCTGATGGCGTAAGTATGGAAATAATTTTTTCTGAGGAATTCAAGCAGGAGTTCAAGAAGATTAAGGATAAAACTACAAGATTGCGAATAATTAAACAGCTTAAGAAACTAGAAGAAATTCCTGATGCTGGCAAGCCGCTGCGATACGATTGGAAGAACCATCGTAGTTTGAGAGTGCCCCCTTTCCGTATCATTTACCGGCTGGAAGGAAATAATATCATAATCAATTGTTTTGATCATCGCAAGGAAGTTTACGATTAAAGGAAATAAACTAAGAGATCGGTGATCTGCTCATTCAATCCTTATCCTCTTCACAACCACATCCTCAACCGGCCGATCCTGCCCGTCAGTTTCGGCAGAAACAATCTCATCCACGATATCCATCCCTTCTACGACCTTGCCAAAGACCGGATGCTTGCCGTCGAGAAAAGTATTGTCTGCAACGTTGATGAAAAATTGGCTTCCGCCAGTGTTCGGCCCAGCATTGGCCATGGCGATAGTCCCGCGCAAATTGCTCAATCCATTTGCAAATTCATCCTCGATCTTATACCCCGGGCCGCCGGTCCCCCATCGGGCTTTGTCTGCATCATCTTTAGACAGCGGGTCTCCGCCTTGGATCATGAATCCTTCGATGACGCGGTGAAATCTGGTTCCGTCATAAAATCCTTTTTCCGCCAAGTCAATAAAGTTCTTGGTAGTTATAGGCATCTGGCTTTCTAACAATTCTATTTCAAATGTACCGAGATTAGTTTCAAATATTGCTGTTTTGTTTTTCATGACTGAACCTCCGCAGGATATTAAAAATAAAAGTAAGATTAACAATCCCGATAGTTGGATGATTTTTCTCATTTTAAATATCATTTTCATGGCAGCCAAGTCTTATTGTTCTTAAGTTTGTCAGGAAGATATTTGTCTATCACAAAATTTAATCCGTGTGCAGCCAGCGCCTGCTGCTCCGCCCTCGTTTTCATCTTTGCCATCTGTTCCAACGCTTTCTGCCAGGATTTGTGGTGGATAATGAAAGGGTCATTCTTGATTAAATCCCTGATTTTCTTGATGTCTATCTCCTTGAGTGGATGGGTCGGCAGCTTGTAATCTACAATGTCCTGCGGAGTGATACCAATAAATTGCGCTTGCGGTACGCAGAAATATTCATTGATATGCGCGGCATTTCCTGAGCCGACTTTCAAAGTTCGGTAAATACTTCCAAATCCATAAGGATCGCCATCGGTAAAGACATATACCGGTAATTTCTGCTCATCCGCTAATTTCCTGATAAATCTTCTACATGCCCGTGTCGGGACCCCGCCCATGGAAACCAAGATGCAATTTGCTTTCTTCCAGTACTTATGCTTGTTCAAGCGTTCAAACATACCGCTGGTTTCAATGGCTAAAATAAATTTTGCTTTAGTCTTGAAGCGCAGATGCTCCCCTGAACTAGGGACGGAATATGCTCCAGAACCAAACTTAGTACAATCAATTTCTAATTCCTTTCCGGTTTCTTGATCGATATCAATGACGATAAGCTCTCCGGCAACATCTCCTCCTTTCTCCTCAGGGATAAACCCAATCTGTTCCCTGTTAACCGTCATCATGGCTTCAATGTCGTCCATGACATTGTCAGATTCGGGCTGTTCTAAGAATCGTGCATCACCCCAGTTCTTACTGACATAGTACGCTTCTCTCTTGGTCGCGATGTCGTCCGTTTCCACCAGCTGTTTAGACAGCGCCATCATCCGCAAAGTCTGCGCAAAAGTTTTTATGGTGGAAGCAGTCAAAGTCCTTTCTTTCACTCCTGGAAGCAACTTGAAATAACCCTCTTTGCTATCGTACTCTACATTGCTCAATGCCCGCAGGGGAATCTTTATCTGCGGCTGTTTCATCTTTTGGATGTCTCGCTGCATATTTTCGGCAACACCGATTATCTTGGTTACAACTTCTTTCTCTTCCACGGGCTTCTTTTTCACGGTCATGTTTAACGCAGCGTCAACTGCTCTTCCTCACTGTCAAAATCATCGTCATCTTCATCATCACCGTCAAACACTCTCTCGCTTTGCGTTTTTTTCTTGGATATTTTTTCCATTTTTTCTTCAACTCCTTCTTTCTCAGTTTCTTCGCCCTCTTCATGGCCTATTTTAGCCAGTTCAGAGTCATAATCCGGATTGTCAATACCTATCTCCTCTATTTCTCCCCGCGTGTGTTCCAGCAGGCTATATAAATTATCTTCTATTTCCTTCTTTTTTTTCTCATCCAAGCCGACAATTTCTTTTATGGCTCCGGCAACATGGGGGATGTACTTCTCGATATAACTTCTTTTTTTAGCTTCATCTCCAATCCTTCTTTTTTTGTTTACAAAAGAAGCAAGTTTCCTTCCGCAGTCCTGCAGCGCCAACCTGATTTCCTTGGCTATTTCTTCGTAATGGGCCAATGCTTCCTTAGACTCTGAAGTGAAAGGGACCCATACTGAAGTAAGATGTACCACTACTGAACATGGTCCGGTAGGCAGTGAGTTCCTGCTCTGCTGCAGCCCATACGGTTTCCAATTGGTATTCTGGATAGCGTCAGTTATCGCGCAGGCTCCTTGCTGGTATAAAAGCGGGACCCGGTTGGCAAATCTCATTATTCGGATAGCTGATTCCGCATCCTGCTCTCCGCCAAAAGCCAACGCAGCTTCAACGACAAAAGGATTTCCCCGGTACACCGCTGCCGGACGAGTGGCAGAACAATAAAATTCGGCATTGATCTCTTTACGCAATCCTTTCTCTAAATCTTCCGCGCCGATGGGAGAAATGCAATCGGTCGGCGGAGCGATGATTTTAGTTTTCTTGATGCCTTCGTATAATTTTTCTGCCATCTCCCGGCCGATTTGTTTAGGGTTAGTTCTTGGGAGCAGTAAAGAATTTCCACATATTTCTTTAGCTGTATTTGTTCCCACGCGCACAAATTCGGCGGTTAGAAATTGTTGCAAAGTTTTGGCTTCAGTAATCTCCAGCATTTTGATCAGGCGGCCTAATTCTATTCCGTACGGGTGCGGTTTGATCTCTTTTGGTTCCGGAGGAAGTTGGCTGGTAGAGCGGGCAAAAATAATCTGCTGCGCTTCCGGATTGGTGTAGATGATAGTAGTGTGCGGATTGACGATGGCGGTTTCTTTGATATATTCATCTACCGACTGCCTTCCTTTCGCATAACTGCCGTCTAGATCCACTTCAATGCGCGTGCCGTGCTCTTTTCCGTCCCATTCCTTTTCTTCTTCTTCAAGAATCTGGGGCAGATTAGTCTGCGTGTCTATCTTAAGTTTTATCAATGATGCTTTTTTATTGGCCGCAGTTTTAGAATAGATTGTTGCCGGTTTTCCAGTAGTCAATTGGCTGTACAGGACGGTCGCAGAGATTCCGATCCCCTGCTGTCCTCTCGTCGCCGCCAGCTTGTGGAATTTGGAGCCGTATAATAATCTCGCAAAAATATTTGGGATCTGTTTTCTGACGATTCCCGGGCCGTTGTCTTCTACGATCATGCGGAACCGGGTTTCGCTCAATTGGTTCAGCTCGACATTGACTTCCGGCAGGATTCTTGCCTCTTCACAGGCGTCTAAAGCGTTGTCTACCGCTTCTTTGACCGCGGTGAGCAGCGCTCTTCGGGGATTGTCAAATCCTAACAGATGCCGGTTTTTCTCAAAGAATTCAGCGATAGAAATCTCTCGCTGTTTCTTCGCCAGTTCTTCTGCGCTCTTCTGGGCCATGATTTCGGAAGGGGGTGGAGTATTTTTAAAGATTGCGGTGAATGAGGTCATTAGTTTATTATCCTTTCTCTTACATGATATTTTTAACAA
>JBBSYZ010000028.1:0-6068 GCA_038045005.1 Nanobdellota archaeon
GAACTCATTAAAAGGGTTAGAAGAAACAACATATCACGATAAGGTGAGTGTATCATATATGCGTAACCATTATATAGCTCTCGCTTACTAAGATTTTATGAAAAAGATTCTTGTTGCTGGCTTTGCTTCACTTTTAAGTTGTGTTAATCAATACTCTGCTCCCAAACAATATGATATCGCAGAAGCTAAAATCAAACTTGCGCAATGCCTTGCGCAGGAAGCGACATTTTTCGGCGCTTACTGGTGTCCGCCCTGCGTCCTGCAGGAAAGAACTTTTGGTCCTGAGGCGTGGAATGTTTTTAAGGAAAGCTACATCGAATGTTCTGAAAGAAGCTCTCCGGAAGAACACCAAATCTGCAGCAGGGAAGATTTTGAAAAGATCCCTTTCTGGAAATTTAAGAATGGGGAAAAAATCAACGGTTACAAAACTTTAGAACAGCTGGCCGAGCTTTCCGGCTGTGATTATTAACTTGCAAATAATCAGCCCAAAAATCCCCTGATTTTACCGGCACGCAAGACTAATTCGTTTATGGCTTCACAATCATTATCTCGGTATGCCTTAGCTATTTTTGTCGTGATCTCCTGGTGTTCCCGGTTAACTTCGTACTTGAACATTTTTGCAGTCTTAGATATTTTTTCTTTTATCCTCGGTGGAAGCAGGTCTAAATTTTTTTCATTGAAATATTGGAGTGCTTCCCCCATATCATATTCAAAATTGGTGTAACCTGTTTTTATGTTGGCGAAGTCTTCTTCCGTAAGTTCCGAAAGCCCGAATAATTCCGGCGATATCCCTAAAGAGTATAACACTGCGCAGAAGGTTATGGCTCTCGGGAGTTTTATCCCGGAAGCATTTCTGGAATATCCAAAAAGGCCGATGTGCATTTTTCTTTTTCTTCTTCCTGGAATGTATTTACTAAAATCATTAACTAATGGAGCAATCTCTTTTATAGTATCAGCATAATCTTTGTGTATAGCATCAATATATTTCAAAGCCATCTCTTCGTCAATTTCAAAAGGTTTTCCTCTTTCAGTCAGGTTTAGATATTCTATCGCTTCTATTACTTGCTTGATAGGGTAATCATATTTGAATGCAGATTGGACGGTAAATGTTTGCACACTCGGGTATCCTTCCAGGATTTTCCTGACAGTAGAAGGTTTAAAATTGCCCCTGAACGGGGCGGATCCCAGCCCTATTATGGGCAGTATACTCATCCCACATTTTTTTTCCAAAGAACTTATTCTCTGCAGAGCCACTTTCACCAGCAGTATTGCCGCCACGGAACCATAATTCATTGCCGGATCGCTTCTCGCATACCATACTCTCTGAAAATCTTTTATTTTTGCATATTGGATATATTTTTCTATATAAATGTGGGAATTTAATATTTCTTCTTTAGTTTCAAAAAGAGGAGTTATCCGGATATGCTTCGGTTTGAAATTTCCCAGCCATCCTTTCAATTTCATATCTCCTATTTTTTTGTTAGGCAGATTCTTAACCAAGTGCCGGTACAATTCACGGATTCTTATCAACGGCTTTTCAGAGGTGCACATGGGCATGACCACTTCAAATATGGGGCTGGTATCTTCTTGGTAAAATGCCGTAGCTACATCATGGTTTCTGGGTATGGAGAAAATCAATTCCGGGATTATTTTCGCTTCGTTTTTTTCGATGTCCGGGTTTGGCGCTCTGATAGTGAGAAATTTATGTTCTCCTAATCTGTTCTGTAGGAAATAATCTGGATATTTTGAAAGGAGCTTATGGACTACATAATTATCTACTTCTTTCCCTTCCACATCCCACAATTGCTCGTCTATCCCCAGGCGTGAATATATGTGAAATGCTTCCTGCACTTCATCATCTCCGGTTAATGTTTGATTTGACGCGAAGGGAGGAATGGCCACATTATCGGGATGCTGCGTAGACATCGCCCTTGCTATTTTAGGTTTCATGGTTCTATCACTTTTGATAATTTTTCACAAATCGTTTTATTTTTTCCATTCCTTTTTTTATCGTGTTTATGTCTGAAGCATAACTTATCCTCACATATCCTTCCATCCCGAACGCTATTCCCGGAACAAGAGCCAGTTTTTCTTCATGAAGCAGTTTTTTGCAGAACTCTTCGCTGTTGGCATCGCCGGGAATTTTGAAGAATATGTAGAACGCCCCGTTTGCCCCTTCTGTTTTTATCCCACACGATTCCAGTTCTGATATAACTATATCTCTTTTGTTTTTGAATTCATTAATCTCATGGCGATAGTCATCCCGGGTCAATCCTAAAGCTTCCACCGCCATATATTGCGACACCGAATTCGGGCTGGAAGTGACTTGGCTCTGAAAATTTTCCATGAGCTTTATGATGTTAGAAGGTCCGGCCGCATATCCTATTCTTAGGCCAGTCATGCTGTAAGCTTTAGAGCATCCATTAATAATTATAGTCCTGTTTTTTGCATCTTCTCCATAGTCGGCTATGCTCTTAGGCATTCCTTCGTAGATAAGGTATTCATAAATCTCATCAGAGATTACATAAAGGTCATTTTTTACAGCCAGTTCTGATATTTTTTTAAGTTCTTCTTCCTCAATCACCGCGCCGCTGGGGTTGCACGGCGAATTTAAGATGATGGCTTTTGTTTTTTCAGTTATTTTTTGTTCTATGTAGTCGGATCTTATACAAAAATTATCTGCGCATTCCGCTATGACCGGCACAGCATCAAAATATTTAATCTGGTCGGCGTAGCTTACCCAATAAGGTTTTATCAGTATGAATTCATCCCCAGGATTTGCCAGCACACCAATAAGATTGAACAGCGACTGCTTTGCTCCGGTGGAAATAATAATCTCATTTTCCTTATAATCTAAATTATTATCGCGTTTTAATTTTTTAATTACAGCTCTCTTAAGTTCGGGTATTCCCGCGACCGGCGTATAAGTATTCTTATTGTCATCTATGGCTTTTTTTCCCGCATCCTTTATTTCTGTCTTAAGAACCAGCCCTGGTTCTCCTATGCTCAGATCAATTACGTCCTGCCCCTCTTTTCTCAACTCTCTGGCCTTTGCAGAAATCATGAGCGTCGGCGACGGTTCAACTTTTGACAGTTTTACAGATAATTCTTTGATTTTAATCACCTAAGGGCAGGACAGCAACGCCTTTTTTTAAATCTGACTATTCCGCTGGTGTATCCGGCGGCGGCGGTAGTTTTTTTTGACGATTTGCGCTAATTTTAGTGAAAGCGGCATTGGAGAAAAACAGAGGAAAAAAATATTTAGTCGTTATCCACTCTGGGAGCAAGAATAAAGCTCAAGGCCAATTTATCTTTTAATTTATATTCTAATTTTAAAGGGTAATCGGTGTTAAAATACAACGATACATTCTCCGCTAACTTTCCTCCGGGAATCATCTTCTTCAAATACTCCAAAGAATATTTGGCTTTAAGCTTATCGTTGGAAGTAGTCTTAATTATGGTGGTATCATCTGGTTTTATTTCGATAAACGCTTTAGATAAATCTCCTTCGGCTTTCACAGACAATAGGTCTTTCTCGCCCAAAAAAGTTACCGATTCAGCTACTACGCTGACGTCCTCGATCGCTTCGGTCAAGACGTCCGAACGCAATTCGATAGTAATAGGAAAAGACAGCTCCGGAACCCGCTGCTCTTTATCTTCCAATTCCAAGGTGGGAATCGAAAACGACCTTATCACATTGCTTTTCATCTGAATTTTCAACTTGTGGTCTTCGGTGGTCTCCAAAGTCAATATATCTTCGGCTTTTGCCCGCCGCAGAATCTGCTTCAGATTATTCAGGTTGATGCATATTTCTTCCAGATCTTTAACTTGATATTCAGTGAAACAACTGCTTAATAATTCAAATACTACTAAAGCTACATTGGCCGGATCCATGGCCACTAATTTTAGGCCGTTAGGCTTGGCAGTAAACTTAGCTTCTGTAACTAAGTCAGAAACAATAGAGATGCTTTCCTTAAAGTATCGCGATTCAGCTAAGACTAATTTCATGTGATCCCCCTTGACAGCTACTCCCTCTGAAAGCTTTCAGACCGGGGCCATTTATAAAATTTGTTGTTGTGAAGTGGTAGTTGAGCTTACTAACGGTTCATAAATAATTTTGGGGTAATTATAGTCTTAAGCAGAATTAAATATATAAAGAAGTTTTAATTATGTAATTTATGGATAAAATAACAACAAAAGTTATGGTCCGGACTGGATTAACCATTGAACAAGTTAAATACTACGAATTCTTTTACAGGCATGCGGGCTTGAATGATAGAATTATAATGTTTGATGATGTAAAATTTGATATTAGGCGATTACTTAAGGACGGTGCTAAAGAAACTTCTGAAGAAGTTAGTAAGTCGCTAATAGAGGAAACCTATGATAGTTGGTTAAATTATTTTAAAGATAAAGGACTTATATCTGAACATCAGTTTCCGATGGTAGTGTACCCAATCTTGTATGGCTATACTCCTTTTGAAGATCCAGAATTTTATATTGCCTATAAAAAAAGGGGAGATAAAGAATGGAATGGAAGATTTTCTTCCGAACTTTTATCCACTGTTGGAGAAAAATTACTTGCGCAAGGATATGAATTCAGAAAGTTATGATTTTCTTCACCAACTCACTTCAAGCTCAACCGTTTTCCGTCTTCCATGACGTGCGTGTTCTTGAATCCCATCTGCAAGGCCAGTTCTGCCATCATCCTGCCTTTGGCCGGCTCGGCATGGATGGGGATGATATGCTCCGGCCTCAACATCTCTAACAGCTCCCGGTGATCTTCTCTTGCGCCGTGTCCGGATACGTGCACGTCTCTAAAGATGCGCACTCCTCCGCTCCGCAATATCCTCTCTAATTTGTCCCGGTTTTCGATGTTTATATCTACCGGGATCACCTGGCAGCTAAATATCACTACATCTCCTTGTTCAAACTTAAAATCCAAATCTCCTCGGGCGATTCTGGACAGGATCGCTTTAGGCTCTCCCTGATGCCCGGTGCAGACTATCAAATATTTCTCCTTTCCTTCTTTCTGTATTCGCTGCAGCATTTTCTCAACTTGATCCCGTTGTCTCAATAACGTAACTTGATTGGTAAAATTGATCAGTCCTAGTCTTTCTCCGGCCATAACATATTTATCCAACGACCTTCCCAAGAGGACAATTTTTCGGTTTAATTTCTGCCCCAGTGCAATTATGCTCTTCAACCTCGCCAAGTGAGATGAAAAAGTGGTTACGATCATTGCCTTTTCTTCGCTGGAAACGCTTAACATAGTGTCGCGCAGCATCTCCTGTGCTACAGATTCGGAAGGGCATTTCTTATGTTCGTGGGCGTACAGTGAATTTATTATCAATAATTTCACTCCTGCCTTTCCCAGCTTTTTCAACTGCGCATAATCGGGTTTTTTCCCTAACACGGGGGTATTATCCAGCTTAAAATCATTCGCATAAACAACTTTCCCATAGGGGGTATGTATCACCACGACGGCAGTTTGGGGGATAGAGTGGGTGATATGTATGAACTCAATGGTGATTTTTTTTGACAATTTGCATGATTTCCCTGAATTTAAGACCACCAACTGGTGCGGTATCTTTAGATGTTCATCCCTAAGAATGCTTTTTAACACTTCAATAGTATAAGGCGTACCGATAATCTTTGCAGATGGAGGAAATAAAGTGGCCGCAAAAGGGATCGCTCCTACGTGATCTAAGTGTCCGTGGCTGGGGATAATGGCTACTACCTTTTCCTTCCAGTCATCAATATGCTCATAATCGGGGACTGCATTGGCATTCAGCAGCGCCGTATAAGTTTTAGTGCTGGTATCTTCCATATCTTCGGTAAACTTAACATAATCAAACATACTCAAGCCCATATCCAGAAGAACTACTTCGTCATCGACTTTGATAGCTACACTGTTTCCTTCCGTTTTGGTAAAACCGCTGATGGTACAGATTTCTAAAGGCATAGGTTAAAGAAATAATGGTGATTTATAAAATTAATGTTAAGTGGATACATGTCGTATCCTGAAACTATTTCCCTTCGGTAGAAAAATTCGTTTCATTTTATTA
>JBBSYZ010000029.1:0-28778 GCA_038045005.1 Nanobdellota archaeon
AAATAAAGAAAGGGGGCTTAGTATATAAATATCACGTTAAGTTGAAAGTATCCTTTCGCGGCAGTGATTACCTCTACTAGCAGGACTTACAGCATTTTGACAATTTGCCAAATGATCATTAAGTTACGGCAAATAATTTAAAGTAAGTTTCATTTTATGCCTTATGACCAAAGTGTTCGTTTTCGATACTTTAGCAGAAGCAAAAAAAAATTTAGGGCAGTACCTGCAGCAGAATAAGCTGGTCAACCTCGGGATCGGAGATGAATGTGCTGCGCGCCTTCAGGTTTACAAAAACAGCGCTGACTTTTATCGGCGGCATAAATCTCCTGATGAGGAAATTACGCCGGAGGAAGCTAGGATGGTTTTTTCCCAGGTGGGGAAAGGCCAGATCTGGACTTATATGCTGAAACTTTATTTCCAAGAACCGATCGGTTATTACGCTTTTTACGGCTATTTTAATGATTGGAATGTGTATAGCCATAGCGGAGACTGCGGCTCCGGCGATTCTATCGCTTCTTTGGTAAGCATCGTACAAAAGGAGGTCCCTGCAAAAAACACCCCCATCCTTGATGTAAAAACAATCCCTCTTTTCTACACCGTGCGTGAGATATTCAGTTACTCTCGGAAAGAGATACAATCATTAAAAAATATTGAAAACTACAAGTTAATGAGCGCGGTGGAGCAGGAACATTTCGACAGAAGGCTGCATGAGTATAGGGAGCGCAGCTTTACCGATGCCGAGATACGCGAATTTGTAACTGAACACGCCAGGTTCCTTAATTAAGCGGGAGATAATTTGTTTCATCAATGTTGAGCCATAAGCGGTCGTCTGACCAACAAATTTATATACGCCTTTCTCCTAGTTTCCTTAAAAATGGCGTTAGATCTGCAAGCCACCCTTAATTTCATAACTGTACTCTTCGCTTTTCTATCAGCAGTTTTTGGTATAATCGCGGTAAATGCTTTATTTAAGAATAAACTGAAACTGCTTTTTTCCGATGAGAAATTCTTCATTTTCTTCTTCCTTATCGCCGGCTATGCCGTGTTTGCTTTGGGAGAACTGACTTGGTATTTAATTTACAGGGTTTTTGAAGCGGCTCCGGCAGCAGGGATGCCTGATTTTTACTGGGTAACGGGAGCTTTTTTCATGCTGATTTCCTTCACCGCTCTGAGCAGTATGCTTTATAGATCCTACGGCCAGATGCATCAGCTTCTTCCTTTGGTGGCGTTCGGTTCGCTCCTTCTTATTTTAGTATCCTTTTATGTTTATGCGGCCGGTTCGGGAGGCGCAGAAGATAGCAGCGTTTTCTTGAGGTATTTTTATCCGCTGACAACCTCATTAATTTTAATTTCCTCAGCTAACTTGTTTTTATTTTATAGATATCTGGGGCCCATTGAAGTAAATCTAATGCCTCTTTTTTTTGCTAACATCGGTTTTCTGGGCGGGGATCTCTTGTATGCATACTGGAATGTTTCGGGTTTCCTTGGTATACTTGCCCAGATTTTCTATGTTTTAGCATACGGCATCAGCGCCTTCGCTTTCTTCACTCTTTTGGTGAAATTTTATCTGCATTCTTCCGGCAAGGAATTGTTGCGGTAATGGCTTATTAGTCGCGCGCTCGAATATAACTCCGAGATTATAGTCCATTAATCTTGCGTCATGTTGGTGTTACTGGGGGGTGGTAAACCTACCAAACATTTATAAATGCCTGGAGTTTATGGTTGTTTAAAGTCGTGAGAAAAGCATGAAAATCATACCAAAAATAAATCGCGCACTTTTAAGCCTGCTGATAGGTAGTTTTACGAATACTGCCGTGGCTGAAGAGCCAGGACAATCAACGCAATCAACACTGGCAAAAGATCCCAAAGCAAAAGAGTCTAATACTGGCCTAGAAAACAATCCTTCAGAAAATGCCGCAGCAGAAGACATCTCCGTGAGAAGAAACCATTTATCTGCCGCA
Organism: Nanobdellota archaeon; assembly: GCA_038045005.1. Lineage (GTDB taxonomy): Archaea > Nanobdellota > Nanobdellia > Woesearchaeales > GW2011-AR9 > JACPIL01. The sequence continues at coordinate 1,962 of JBBSYZ010000029.1, forward strand.
GTATCTTACATCACTAAAGATATGGCTGATCGTCCGTATGAAAATGGCACGGAAGTGGAATTTGACCTGAAAATGGTTCTTCCAGTAGGCGAAACTTTTTCTTTTCGGCAAGAATTAGGTTTTTACAACCAATGGCTTTATTCATATGAAAATCAAGAATTTAAAAGAAACAAAAACGAAATCATTTACAGGCCCCAACTGCAGTTTGCTTTCGTAAGCAATGAACACCTACAACTATTTGCCGCTGCCGGATTGGGATATGGAAGATATCATGAATCAATCTCTTTTGACGGGATTGAAGGTTATGAAAAACATCTAGGCCTCGGTGCTAATGTAAGCCTGGGCTTATATCACGACAATATAGATGCTATAGTGACCGGAAGCTGCCTGCTGGGAGAAAGACAGTCCAGCTATGACATTAGCAGGGGTTTGAGGAGGTGTGATATCGATCTGGAACTTATTCCAAGATTATGGAGATTCAGTTTACCTTCATCCGTCCAGGTGTCAGAAGGAGCCTTAACAGAACATTCCGGTGTTTCCGGCCTGACCAGAAACCTGGCTTTATCTATGCAGCCGGGAATAAATATTCTGGATAATTTAAGGTTATATTTGAATATGGAAATCGATCATCAATTTATTGGCAGCAGGAACCATTATACTGAATTTAAAATCGGCGGAGGCACGGCATTCATATGGGGAGAATAAAAAATAGCTTGTTAGCCGCTTCGTCTATCGCCGCGCTAGGCTTGTCTTTAGGATGTGAATCTATTCCCGAAGGAGTGCCTTTGTATGGAGAATGCAGCCGCCCAGTTAAGGAGATCAGGGATGAATTATTAAGATATAAAGAAGAAGAGCGCTGTGTTTCCACCGGCAGTGTCCGGGACTGCGGCAATCCAATGGATCTTTTTGTCATTTACGAAAATACGGCAGTGCAGGAGCATACCAGCTGCCTGGCAGACTTCATCACCGAGAGTTTTGCCGATAAAGGTCTAATCTATAATAAGGACGAAGATGCCGAACTGGTAATCGTGCCGGTTGAAGATTATCCTGACTATTCCACAAATGGGGGGGAAGGGGTAACTCTGGGTGACGGCGTTACCATAGTCATTCACAACTCTTTCCAGACCGATAGATTTCATCAGATTATCAATCATGAGATAGGGCATACTGTTCAGTCAGGAAAAGAAGAATTCCTTTCTATTTTTCACGAAGATTATTCTTATTTTAAGACCTTCCAACAAGATCCAGAATACGGCTCCCTCATGTTTATGGAGATGTTCTATTACTGGCCGAAAGAAAAGAATTCCGACCTGACCCCTTATTATGGCATGTACTTCAAAGGATCGATGTTATTTCCGGGCTTAGTGTTAAAACATAGCGGCAATATGGAAGCGGCAATGAATGAAGTGGTGCATGCTGACGTATTAAAACTCGAAATCATGGTGGACGACCTATTGAAAGATATGTCCGGGAATTTAGAAGACCAATATTACCTATCATGGAAAGAGCTGCTGTCTTCAGAAAATTTTAGTTCAGAGCTGCAGTCTCACCTCCATGCCGATGAAGCTGAAGAATTATTGGAATTTCTGAAGATAAGGAACCTGGAGATATACGGCAAAAATTTTGACAACAGCCATCCCCAGAGATTAGAACTATTTGAATCGGCCGAGGAATTCGCTTTAAACCATCGGTTCAGCAATCCCTTTTTCAAATCTTATTTTTCATTGATAGCTTCAACCCAACTGTTTAATCAGCTCGCTAAAAAAAAGCCCGAAGATTATAATGACCGATTTGCGCTTTCGGGCAGGATACTCAAATTGCTGGAAGTATATCCCTGCAGCGATAAAATAGGAGATTCTGAAACCTTCAACCCTTACCGGTGCCATAAAGGATTAAGGGATCCGCTGCCGGTCCATATATATGCGTATCTGGAAAGGCTTTATTCGGTAATCCTGATGAAAGAAAATGACCCGGAACTGAAAAAAGTCCGCTCTAAGATTGCCGTACAGGCAGTGCAGGATTATATCAATAGATTTTATCCGGGAGTAAATTTTGAGAAGGGAGATTTTGATGCTCTTAAAGTAGATCGGGAAGCAACTGACCGGGAAACCAATGAAGAAAGTTTAAGCTGGGGACAGAGGACCAACAATCTCCTGCCCTACCTGGCATATTTTTCAGCTCAGTGGGTTGATGATAAACATAAATCGGAACTTTTTTTAAAGGCCGCAGTGGCTGTCGAATGCCTGGAAGAACATTTGCATAAGAATTCAGTGGATACACTATCCACCTGCAGGGATTTTCAAAAGAGGGCCCGAAATAGGCTCTCTGCAATGAATCCATGATATTAATGAATCCATAGTGCCAAAAATAATACGCCGCCGATTCCTTTTAGAGTGATAAAATATTTTCACTACCAACTTGAAAAAATAAATTTTATAAATGCCATTATAATTTAATTTCTTTTCGTAGGAGGTGGCGGAGATGAAAGACATAGATACAGAGTTTGAAGAATTTGTGCGCAAGCATCCCAAGCGTTTGACTGAAAATCAGCGTAAAATATGCGAGAAATTGGGGTTGGAGATGCCGAATTAACAAGTTTGGTTCGTTAGGTTATTAAACAAATAGAAAGGCTTAAATTCATAAAAGGCCTTACCCCTCATAACCACTCTTAAATTCCAATGAAAAATACCTTGCCTGCTTTTGACGACCTGCAAAAAAAACATGAACAATGCTTAGCTAAATATAAGCTATTGAAAAGCAAGGCCTGGGGAGATAAGAATTTCCTGGAAGAAGTCCGCCGTTTTGTTCACGAGTTAGACTCATTTCTTCTCAAACACAAGGCTTCATTAGATCAGCAAAAGAAAGCGCTGGCACGTTCATGGAAAGAGCACTGGCGGGGGATAGGTAAGTAAGGCTGAAGTGAATCGGCCTTAGATCAGCCGTAAATTATTACGTAGATTCTTAATATCTGCCTCTCGAAAGATTTATATTAAGTTCTGATTTATTCATTAGCATGAAAAAGTGGTGGAATCAGCTGCTGGGAAGAAGGAAACCGGAAAAAAAAGTCAATGTTTCTGCGGATATTGATGCACTGGTTGAATTTCTGGCTGATATCCCTTACGATGCCAAAGAATTGCTGGCTAAATTTAAAAAACTCCAAGAGCTGGAGAAAGAGTATGAAATGGCCTCTTCAGGAATCCTGCATATCAATTTAGAAACGCAGGCTAAATTGTTGGATAAACTCCTCGAACAATATGAATTCTTTGAAAATGACGTTGATGTCAATGGTCTTCGTATGAAATTGATTGCCAGAGAATTCTTAAAGAGAGCATCTAAAGCCGGAATGAGTGACTTAGTAAGGCAGAAAGAAAAAGATAAGAGATGGATGATGCTGTGGTGAGAATATTTTTACATTAAATAGGCCAGAAAGCCTTGTCTTTTAAGGCGAGGATGAATGGCTTTCTAGCCTATTTATGTCACAAAGTGCGGGGATTAGAAAGCCCAAAATAAAGCAACGACTTTATTTGGGCACAAACGAAATCGTTGTTTCGTTTTGTGCGTCTCTTTTCAAGCCTCGCTCTTTAGAGCGAGGTGAGACGCTTTCCCGCACTTTCATGACAAGATGCCGCCTATCTTTTTAATGCGTAAATACCTTATACTTTTCTTTCCCTTCAATTTCAGATATAATTCTTTTTACGACCAATTGTTTAGGGTCGGGCAGTAATTTTACTCTGTTTTTGATGTCTTCAAAACTTTCAAAAGGTTTCTCTTTGCGGGCATTTAACACTTCCCACATATGCTTGTTTCCCACGCCCGGCAGCAATTCTAATTGATGCATCCTCATGCTTAACGGCTGGGCTTTGTTGAAAAAATCAACAAATTTCTTTTCCTGGGTGGTTACGACTTCTTCTACAGCATTCTGCAGGGTGTTTCTGGCAGTAGCAGTCAATTTCTCTACCGGAATTTTTCCTTTGATATGGTGTATTTCTTCCCGCTTCCCTTCTCCGATGTAGACGACCTTATGCGGCTGCAGCGCTATACCTTTCTTAGGGATAAGTTCCAGGATGCTTAAGAATTCCACTCCCAAGGCCTGTACTATGGGGGTCTTCACAGTAGCTTGATCAAGCGTATATCCGTGTTCAAGATAATCCAGTACGATGGCGGTCTCCTCTCGTACTACTTTTAGCTCTGGTGTTGCGGTGGTCATGTTTTAACCCTACTTTGTCTAGTAATCGCTTCAATTTAATAAAAATTACGCTATTTTATCAGCTAACTTCCCGTATCGCAGCTACTATGCTCTCCTGATCAGTTTTAGATAAGCTTAACGGGTAGGATTGCAGAACTGCTTTTAATTCTTCTATAGTCTTAGGCAAAAAATCGATAATTTTGCAGAAATGTTCTTCTTTTAGCCGGACGAGGTTCAGCCCTACCAGTTTAGCATATAATTCTTCCTGTTTTTTTTCTGATACTGGTTGAAATTGCTCTAAATATTCCTTAGCCTTATTAGAAAGGTAATTCAGTTCTCTGTCCCGTTTTTCAAAAGTATGCAGAATAGCCTTTACTTCAGCTAAAGCCAGGGGTTTTTCTTCAGTAAATTGTGGTGCTGCCATTTTCTTAATCTTGTTTATTTAAATGAATTGGATGGACCAATAATCTTTTCTCTTTTTCTCTGTCATGGACTATTACTTCGTAACATCGTCCCTGTTTTCCTGAAACTACTGCGGTCAAGCCGTGGAAGCGCGGGGAAAATCGTCCTTTCTGGACAATCGAATCAATCTTGAGATTAACTTTATCGCCTACCTTTAGTTCCTGAAAATATTTGCTCAGGGAAAGCTTTCCTCGTTCCCGGCAGTGCCTTTTTAATTTTTGACGAGTTTTTCTCTGGTTAGTTCCGACTCTGGTTACCATATGTTGCTGTGGAGAAGGGGGATTTATAAAGGTTTCGGGCGTTTATACCTGGAGGGCATCAACTCTGCCGCAATTTTGTTCTTGTACGTGTCATAGAGAATTACGTTCACTCCTCGGCTTTGCAGGTAGGATATTCCGGAGCCAGCTTTCATAGAAGGGGACTGGTCCAGCAGACCTACCACTACAGTCCCAATTTTCCTGTTGATTATAAGTTTGGAACACGAACAAAAAACATGGACTTCTGATTTTTTTTCCAGGCATGGTTCAAGCGTGGTAAATAAATAGCCGCCCATCGCCTGTTCGCCGGCCAAGTCTAATGCGGTCCGTTCAGCATGTTGGACAAAACTTGTTCCACTTAAAAGTCGTTTATATCCTTCGCCGACGATATTTCCGTTTCCACTTACCACCATTGCGCCTACCATCGGCCGGCCTACTGCTAGAGGGGTACGACGGGCAAGATCGATGCACCGTTCCATACAAACACTTAATACCAGTTCGCTTAGCTCCATAGACTTCCAGAAAAACCGGTGATTTATAAACTTTATTGGGTTAATCACTGTGCGGTGGCAATCACCGTTAAATTTATAAAATGAACAGATTATGGCATTATACGTACTTTGAAAAGATGGCCTACCACCGCACCGAAGCTGACCGGCTTATCCGGATCAACAGAGAACAGTTAAATATCCCTGAAGAACAGACAGCGTTAGCTATCGCCAGAGATCAGGGTAGAGAGAAAATCCTTGCCGCTGCTCTTAAAGAGAAAGCTAAAGGCGGTATTTTCCGGCGCGACGGGAGAGCCCTGATCGACATTCTTGATGAGGTGTGTATCGATACCGATACCAATACTCCTGCTGAGGAAAAATTACTTTTAGATGAGCACTCTATTCGCAGTTGGTTGGGTAAAAAAAAGCAGGACACTCCGGACGGCTGGGTCAAATATTGGAGCAAGATCAAAGACGGCCGGATGATGGCTTCAATGGGCGACCTGTATGAGTCATTCAAACTTATCCAGAAATTAAGACAGTCCGGAACGGTTGAAGAACAGGCTAAAGCTCAACTATATCTGGACAGCCTGCGGGAAGATTTTATCTACCGCGGCAATAACCGCGGGCTGGTCGCCAACACCAGATTATTTTATTCAGCAAATAGTTTGGATGCCAGAGTGGTGCAGCACTATAAATGCATAAAGCCCGAACTTACCCATGAACAAACGATTACCGTTCCGGATTATAGTGGGGATCGTGTAGAACAAATTGCTGATGATAAAACCGGACTGATTTATTTACAAACGATATTAGATACCGAGGATGATGCTGAAACCATTATCCGAACGTTAGAATTTATCAGCGGCAAGGGCAGAAGCGATATTTGCTGCTGGACTGCTCCTACTAAAAGTGGAAAATATTTCACTCGCACAGAACATCCGGAACGTGCGGCGTGGTTTGGTTGCAGTAGTTATAACTTTTACCTTTATGGCAATAGTAATCTTATTGACTACAACGCGGCTCGTGGGGTAAGGCTAGCGTAAGGCGTGCAGGAGCGCCGCGCATTCTAAGCATCATGGGGTTTACAATGAGTGAATTGCTGACAATAAAAGAAATAATTGAAAAAATTAAGGAACACGGGATCACTTCACAAGATGCCTTAAATAATCTGAAGATGGAGGCTGCCAGGAAATTTAATCTCCCAAAAACACCGACAAATATACAGCTGCTGCTCTCTTTGCCGGAAGATCAGGTGGACGAATACAAAAAGATATTATTATCCAAACCCACCCGGACCATTTCCGGGGTATCTCCGGTAGCGGCCATGACTGCTCCCAGCCGATGCCCGCACGGAAAATGCACTTATTGCCCGGGAGGATTAAACTCGCCCTGGGGCGATGTCCCGCAGTCTTACACCGGGCATGAGCCGGCGACCATGCGGGGCATCCGCAACCATTACGATTCTTACCTGCAAGTGTTCAACCGCCTGCAGCAATACGTCTTGATGGGGCATAGTTTTGACAAGATTGAGATAATCGTGATGGGCGGAACATTTACTGCTGCTGAAAAAGAATATCAGGAAGAATTTATCTGCGGCATTTTCAAAGCATTGAATGATTTTTCAGAGATTTTTTTCCTTGACGGGGAATTCGATTTCCTTAAATTCAAGGAATTTTTTGAACTTCCCGGAGATATGCGCGACAAAGAAAGAGAAGCGGACATCCAGCGGAAATTGCTGGAAGTAAAAAGCAGGAATAAATTCTCTCTTGAAAAGGAACAGAAAAGAAACGAGACCAGCAGCGTGAGGTGCGTAGCATTGTGCATCGAGACCAAGCCGGATTGGGGCCTTTTGGAGCAGGGCGAGGAGATGCTCCGCCAAGGATGCACACGGGTGGAATTGGGAGTCCAGTCCGTATATGACGAGGTGCTGGAAGCGGTGCACCGCGGGCATACCGCTGAAGATTCTAAAAGATCCATCCAGATCCTCCGCGATCTTGGATTTAAGATAAATATCCATTACATGCCCGGGCTGCCGTTGACGGATTACGGGCGCGACATGGCGGGTATGCGCCAGTTATTTACCGATCCATTCTATAAGCCGGACATGATTAAAATATATCCATGCATGGTCGCTCCGGGAACGGCATTATATCACCAGTACAAAAAAGGAGAATTCATTCCTTTAAACACGGAAGAAGCGGCAAAACGCATCGCTGAATTTTATGCTTTTGTTCCTGAATACTGCCGTATCCAGCGGGTGCAGCGGGATGTCCCTACTAAATTTTGGGAAGCGGGCGTGGACATGACTAACCTGCGCCAGTACATCGATAAAAAATATCCGGTGAAATGCAGAGATATCCGTTCCAGAGAACCTAAAGGTAACTTAATAAGTTGGGATGAAGTGAAAATAAAAGTAATGGAATACCCTGCATCCGGGGGAAGAGAATTTTTCATCTCCGCTGAAGATGCAGAAAATGATCTCCTGCTCGGATTTTGCCGGTTACGCTTTCCTTTCCAGCACCTTCGATCAGAAATCACTCCGGAAAGTGCGTTGGTAAGAGAATTACATGTTTACGGCACGGCAACAGCTATCGGCGATGAAGGATTAGTGCAGCACCGGGGCTGGGGCAGGAAATTGATGGAGAAAGCAGAACAGATAGCTTCGGAACATGGAAAAAACAAAATGGTGGTAATTTCCGGCGTAGGCGTGCGCCAGTATTATCAGGATAAATTAGGGTATCGCCGAGAAGGGCCTTACATGGTTAAAGATATAAAATGACATTAAAACGCATTATAAAAAAACGCGTGTACACCTGTCCCGAATCAGCGAATCTGATTAACCTAATTAATCCGGCAGCAAATATGGGGGAAGCCTTAGCGACACCGCCGAGAGATTTAGGCGTCTTGCTTATTGACATGCAGGATTTTTTTGTGCAGCACATAGTTAATGAAGACCTAAATAAAATGGTCGCTCATCAGGCCAGGGTATTGAATTACTGCAGAGAATATGATATCCCCGTATTTGTTTTAGAATTCTACGGCTGCGGAAACACCATTAAAATATTATCGGATAAGATTGATGTGCTCCAGAGAAAAGAACGCATCACCAAAAGATGCGATGATGGTTTTGAAAATACAATTCTTGCAGCACAATTACATGCAGAAGGGGTAAGAAATGTGATGTTGATGGGCATCAATGCGTCGTACTGCGTCAGAGACACTGCAGCCGGAGCAGTAAATAATAGATTCAGCGTAATGACTTCAAGACAGTTGATCGCTGATCCGTGCTACAATATAGAAAAAACATTGAAATTTGAAAAGAGCATTAAATGGTATGAAAAAAGAGGGTTGTATAGCGACGATTATATGATGCTGCTTCGGACAATTTCAGCTGGTAGATAATTAATTCTGGTACATTAAGACGTCATTTTATGTACTTCATGACTTAATGTTCTCTGGGGATGAAAGTATAATTTGCTTTGAAGCCCCGGTTAGCGATTTTCACTTCGCCGGCAATACGTTCAAGAAGGCCCCAATTCTCCAGTCTTTTTATCTTTTCAGCAGCTGGATGCCCGTCGGGCGGCATCAGCACGTTTTTTTTCAAGTATACGTTTCTTAGAAACACAGCATCTTCCGGCAGCAGATCAAACATCACTTCCGGCGCATTGCTTCTTTTCGCCTGGCCGTAGTTGACGATACATCTTTCATAACCACCGACATAGACTGGGAAATCGCTGCTCCTGATAGAAAGTTTTTCCAGCAGCGAGAGCTTTTCCATAACCAAAGATAAAACCTTTGGAAGTTAAAAACATTGCGTGGTTTTCACCATGCCAAGTTAAAACATTAAAAAGGCAGGTGCTGTACTTTATCGACTTAGCAGTGGTAACTTGCAAAATATTTATAAATGGCTCCCCCAGGTAAAGTACGCATGGTTCTTTACATAATCGGAATAGGTCTGGCGGACGAAAAAGACATAACTGTCAAAGGGTTGGAAGCCATCCGGAATTGCGGCACTGTTTATCTGGATAATTACACCTCGCTGCTGCAATGCTCATTAAATGATTTAGAAGCATTCTACGGCAAAAAAATTGTCCCTGCCGATAGGAAAACTGCCGAACAGGGAGATGAAAACATAATCGAAGAAGCAAAGAAAGAAAATGTGGCTTTTTTAGTCGTAGGCGATCCTTTTTCTGCGACCACACACACAGAATTATTTAAGCTGGCAAAAGAAAAAAAAGTTCCGGTCAAAGTAATACCCAATGCTTCCGTGCTAACTGCAGTTGGAATAACCGGATTGCAGTTGTATAAATTTGGCAGGACTGCTTCCATCCCTTTTCTGGAAGAGCATCCTAATCTGGAAACGCCGTATAATGTGCTGAAAGAAAATCAGAAGATGGGATTGCACACTTTATTCCTGCTGGATTTGAACCCGGAACAAAAAAAATTCATGGGGGTTAATGAAGCGTTAGGGATATTGGAAGAAATCGAATCCAGAAAGAAAGAAAAAATAATAACTACGGATACCTTAGTGATTGGCTGTGCGAGATTAGGAAGCGATGATGCAGTAATAAAAACTGGTTCGTTAGAAAAAATCAAAGAGCATGACTTCGGCAAAGCTCCGCATTGCCTGATCATTCCCGGAAAGATGCATTTTCAGGAAGAAGAAACGGTCAATCTTTACAGAGCTATTTGAACCGGCTTAAATCTTGAGGTCATATCCTTCTTCTGCTGCCGCTGAGCCCAAGTGCTTTTTTTCGTCGCTGACGACATCATCAAAATGAAAGGTGCTCCTGTTAACCGGGCAGGCCACCAGTTTCCACTGAAGGTTATAGTTATCATGCACGATCACCTGCACATATCTCTTGGTTTTAGGCATTAATTCTTTAGTGCGGTCATCCATGAAATACTCATCACGCCAAGTATCCGGGTGGATGATGGAAATCCCATCTTTTTCTTCAACATAATGTTTATGCACGTGACCGAGGACGTATAATCTATTCCGATGCATTTTTTTGCGCCGCTTTCTCTTGAATACGTGGATTATCTCATCTACATCCCAATGGACATTTTTTATCCTCCGGTAAAATTCCTTTAACAATTCCCGGGGAAATGTATAAGTGGGGTCGTAATAATAACGGATGGGGTAGTAAATCATGCTCTTCAGGAAATATTCTATGGCTTTTTTGTGGATAATTTTTGCGGCTGCTTTATGATGAGAAAAAATTGCTGGTTTGGGAACTATTCTCTCCAAAAAAGGGTATTTTTCTTTCAGGTACATGAACTTGCTGGCGATCCCGAACGCGATCCAGGGGATGCTTAAGATCTGCTGTCCTTTGTAATTCAGGAACAGGCGCTTTTCGTTCACTTTGTTAAGAAAATCATATTGGTGTCCATGCTCAGCATGCACCTGGTGTTCGTTATAGTAAAAAGAGAATATGATATTATCGCAGCTATCCAGCAGAACTCTTATCTCTTCCTGCAGTTCTGGATGGACCAGGTCTGGGTCATGGTTGCCGATAATGAAGAAAAGGCGGTTCTTTTTTTCCGCTGCGAATCTCTTTAATGCTTCAAATACTCTGGTATGTGCACGATAAATCAGCCTCAGCTTCGCCAAAGATATTTCGCTGGTGATATGTCGGGGATAAACCGCGTTATTGTCGATGATGTGCGGGCATTTCAGGAAATCAAAAGTATCCCCGTTCAACACCAGATCGACTGGGACATTCTTGTTGCACAGCGAGTAAATTAGTCTAGAGAGAGCTTTGTCGCTGATAAAGTCATCAGTATTAGTGCCCCCGCCCATCTCGATGTCCCCCAGTATGATTATTTCTTTCTGCATATTTCCCTTAGATATTTTTTGATGAAGTTATCATCTCCAGCACTCTTTTCTTGTTATGTATAGCCTTAAAATGATCTGGTTTTAATTCAATCGCTCGGTTATAATCTGCGAGAGCGCCTTCAAAATCACCCAATTCCTCTTTTATAGTCGCTCTGTTATTGAAAGAATATGCATCATCGGGATCCAATTCTATCGCTCTGTTGAAATCTGTGATAGCGCCATTAAAATCGCCTAAATCCGCTTTTATACCTCCTCTGTTATTGAAAGGAGAGACATAATCGGGATCCAATTCTATCGCTTTGTTATAATCTGCGATAGCACCTTCAAAATCACCTAAATTACTTTTTACATTTCCTCGGTTATTAAAAGCAAAAGCAACATCCGGTTTTAATTCAATCGCCAGGTTGTAATCGGCAAGAGCGCCATTGAAATCCTTGGATGTGTATTTAATTACCCCTCTATTGTTGATGATAACGGCATTATCGGGTTCTAATCCGATCGCCGTATTGTAGTCAGCGAGAGCGCCTTGCAGGTCGCCGGAATCTTCTTTATGGTAACCTCTGGAATTTAAAGTTTCGGCAACTAATAAACTTAAACGGCCGACCCTGAATTCAGGTTTAAATAATGCATCAACGTCATCAAAGCCGGATCTCTTTACATTCTCAACCGCTATGGCTCTCTCGCCGTCATAAAATATGGTTAAAAAATGTTCATAACTAGCTAAGACTGCCATATCCAAATCCAATCTCCGGCCCAAGACGGAATACAATGAAGTCAATCCTACGCAATTTCCGACGGTCTTATCCTTATCTTCGTCCAATTGGTTGTCGATCACTTTGGCAAGCAAAAAATCGCCGTTATATCGTTTTGGTTTAGTCTCCCATAGATAATCGAACAGGGATTTTGCAGTCTGATAATTGCCAGCTCTTTCCGGGCAGGATCTCTCAAAATCTTTCTGGATGAAATCTAATTTTCTTTGATAAGAATAGATCGCTTCTTCTGTTTCTAATCCTGAGACGGCTAAGAGAGTCCTCTCTACCGATGCCTTTCCATCTTTAAATTCAGCGATTATTTTATCTTCGAGAGCGGTCATTTTTATTTTACTGCCTCTGCTTTTGCTTCCTCTTCAGCCATTGATTCCAGTTCTGCCTGCATTTCAAATTCCGCATCGATGATCGGGGTTTCTTCTATTCTTAATTGGGGCCTGTTGTATTCTAAAACATCTTCGAAAGGGGTGTTTTTGATATACTGTATTGCTTTAGGCCCGCTAAATTTTAGTTCATTATATTTTGGAAGATACTTTAAGTGATTTCTAATCATAATAACAGAACTACACAGCGCGAATGCAGCTAAAACAGCTCCAATTGTTGAATATTGAGAACACGCTGCAATTACTCCAGAAGTTACTGCCGTATATCCTAAAATAACACCACTAACAATTTTAAGTGCGCCTCTTTCAGTAGTTCCTTTATCTCCGACATCGCTTTCGTATTCTCTTAAACGCTGAGGTATTGAATCATACCATTCCTGAACCTCTTGTCCAACAGGAATTTGATAAAGAGATAATTTTTTATCGGGATCTTGTGGAAGTGCGAATAAGATTTTATCTAAAGAATATTCTGATAATACTTCAGTATAACCTTCCTTTTCTCTAACATAGGTTATTAATCCACGAGAATCAAGGGGCTTCTTCTCAAACCCCATAACTTCCAGAGTAGATGTCAATCTTTCATTTCCGAAATTAACTTTATTATCAGCCAGCTCTTCTAAAACAGCTCTCGCTGATTCATACTCTTCTCTTACAGTTCCTTCCAAAGCATTATCCCTATATCTCATTCTTCCAAAAATCTCTCCAGAGCACTAATTTTCGCTAACCTTTTTCTAATTTATCCTTTATTTGAGAATACCATGGTTTAAGTTCTTTAATCTCTTCTAAGTCTAACCGATTACCATTGGCATGATAAATTCCCGGACTTCTTGGAACAATTGCATCATTAAAATCAAATTTATCAATTATTGCATAATCTCTTGCTTTCAACTCGCTCTTTATAACATGCTTAATATATCTATGCCCATCTTCTGTAAAGGGCCCTGCAAAAAATATTTTTCCTTTTAGAAAATCTGACCCGTCAAGAGTTCTTACTAACTCGGTTCCAACACCAAGATTTCTGTAATCCTTATAAACATCAATAAACTTAATTGTATAATGCCAAAAAGGCATGACTGGAATAGCCTTAACCCATTCGTTGATCAAGACCCCTATTAATTTATCATCTTCTAAAACCGCTAAAGTTCTATGGTAATCTTCATCAAGTAGAGTTCTGTCTGACTGGACTTCCAAAGGAGACAAATCTTTCTCTTCTGAATATCTTGTTCCCCTTACCATCTCTCTGGTATTATGAGGTCCTAGTAGATCAAATCCGTTGAAACGTTTTCTTGGTTCATACCCGTGAGTTGGCAAATCTTGGGAAACATAATCATCTAACTGTTTAAAATTCCAGGTTTCAATTCTAGCTCTTTTGCCATCTATTAATTCAAATTCATTTCTCATTCTTCCAAAAACCTCTCCAGGGCGCATTCTACCAGATGCGATTTGTTCCGGTAAGAATTGCTCTTGCAGAGTCTCTTCTGTAATTTCTGCAAGGTCTCCTCTTTCAGCGAAAAACTTACGATTTTACTCATGATCTTATTAAGATTTAATAATTCTTTATAAGCTTTTCTAATTTAACTACTTAATAGTTACTACAACCAAAACATTTATAAACCGGGGGTCGGTTTAACTATAAAATGACCACTAAATTCACGGCTAAAGAACCCATCAAATACAGCCATTTAGTAGCCCCGGAAGGCCGTCGGGGAGCAATCCACCGGATATTGGACTCCCGGTATGTTCCATTACACCCGCAAATATATTTTTCCGATTTTGCCTATGAAAGGGGCTTCTTGGATGAGGTGATTATGGAAATCCCCTCTTCGATAGAGCAGGACATCGCCGAGCTGGAAAAAGTTTTAGGTTGCCCAATCGGTCTTAGGGTAGAAGAAGGACTGATCTTTGAAAAGCTTGGGCTTTCAGAATCAGCTGTAGATTTGTCTTATTTTATATTTAGTGTTGATAATGGTTTAGTTGTAGCTGAGTGCGGCTACCAAAGCACGTCCATCTCCAAAAATGATGGCGGTATTTACAATATAAAAAAAGCTCCCGGGATTAATGTTACTCCGGAATATAAGAAATTGATGGAGCAATACTCTTTTGATAAGGGTCAAAAAAAAGTTATTCTTTGGGATGGGCATAATATTGGAGCTGTCCCTGCTTTTATGTTGGTTCTGAGGAATTTTTCAATACTTTTTAATAACCTCGGACTAAAATACTTATGAAAATGGCAAATAAATTCACCGTAATTGAGGAATATCCTAAACAGAGTGCCGGGACCTTTGTAGGCTGGAACGACTTTAATTCTGGTTACGGAACTTTGTGGACGGGTGGAATCGGCCCTTGTTTAGCAATAACTATGTACGATAAAGCCAGAAAAATAGGCGCATTGGCGCATATAATCGGCGGGGAGACGGCTACCAGCAGGTTTTATCCGCAAAATATAGTAGATGCTCTTTTCGAGAGTTTAGGCGGGATCAGCGGCTTGACGGCGACCCTTACTGGCGAAAGCGGAACAGACGACAAAATCTCTGAGATTGTGATGAAAGAACTCGATAGATTGGAAATTCCCGTCATAGGAACTGATTTGGGAAATGTCAAAATCGGAAGATCTGTATATCTTCATTGCAATACTGGTGAAGTAGAAGTTTACAGGTATAAATAAGTTCCCAGTGATTTGAATTTTCAATAAAAATTTAATCTTTCTTTTTGACAAACAATCCTAAATACTCAATAGCTATTTCCTAAATAAAACCAAGACTGGGCTTTGTTCTTGCAGGCAAAGCATTTCTGCTCTTTTTTCATGGCCGGCTGCTGGAATGGCGAATTTAATGATTTTAAGCCAGTTTTTTCTTTAAAATTCTCTTCGCATTTTTCGGCTGCGCACCACGGAGCAAATATCAACTTCCCAGCGGCAAGGGCTTTTTCCGCATCTTTGATGTCTTCTACGTTCTGGATATTTTTTTTCAGGTGGTCTGATGCTTTATCGTAAAGCCCTTTTTGCATCTGGTCCAAGATCAATCTTATTTCGGTTTCCAGAGCTGACAGGGGTAAAGATTGTTTTTCACCAGTATCTCGGCGCACCACCATCACTTCATTTTTCTCGACATCTTTAGGGCCTATCTCTATCCTTACCGGAACGCCTTTCATCTCCCATTCATTGAATTTCCATCCGGGAGAATATCCTTCACGGTTATCTAAATGCACCGATATCCCTTTCTTTTCCAGCATCAGTTTTATTTTATGCGCTTCTTTCAGTACTTTCGTTTTGGAATCATCAAATAAGATTGGTACAATCACTGCCTGCGTCAATGCTAATTTAGGAGGCAATACTAATCCCTTATCATCAGAATGCATTATCACCATGATTCCGATTGACCTAGTCGAAACACCCCATGAATTCTGCCATACGTACTGGGTTTTTTGTTTTTCATCCTGGAACGTAATGTCGAAAGCTTTGGCGAAATTCTGGCCGAGATGATGCGATGTCGCTCCTTGCACCGTCTTGCCGTTCGGCAGGAATACTTCTAATGATAACGTGAATTCTGCGCCGGCAAAGGTTTCCGCTTTAGATTTTATTCCCTTAAGCACCGGTACGGCATACAATTCTGTAAACAGCTTTTCATAGAAATTGAGGATTTTATAAGTTTCCTGAACCGCTTCATCTTTCGTCGCGAATGCAGTATGCCCCTCCTGCCAGAGAAATTCCCGGCTTCTAATAAAGGGAACTGGATGTTTAAATTCCCATCTTACTACGTTGCACCATTGGTTCAATCTCAAGGGCAAATCCTGATGCGAACGGATCCATTTGGAGTAAGTATCATTGATGATGGTCTCGGAAGTCGGGCGCACCGCCAGGCGTTCCTGCAGCTTGGAACTTCCACCAGATTCTACCCAGGCTACTTCTGCCGCAAAACCTTCAATGTGTTTTTCTTCTTTTGTCAGTAAGCTTTCCGGAATGAACAGCGGGAAGTAGGCGTTTTTAACCCCGTCTTCCTTGATGAGCTTATTAAAAAATTCTTGTACTTTCTCCCATACGTTATATGCATTCGGCCGGAGGATGTAACAGCCGGAGACTGCGGAATATTCTATCAATTCTGCTTTTTGCAGCAGTTGCGTGTACCATCCGGAGAAATCTTCGCTCTTTTTGACCGTTATTCCCAGCGGATTTTTAGTTTTACCCATGATTAGACCTGAAATCAGTTTTGTTATTTAAAAGTTATGGGGGAACTTTACTCCTTTCATCTGCAAAAAATAAACCAATTCTGCAAAAGCTTCGTCCATGGAAAGGTCTTCGCTTCTGAACCTGAAACCATGGATCCACAGCCGTTCAGCAGCTTCTATATTCCTTTGCTTGTCATCAACGAAAATGGTCTCTTCGGCCTTAGCTCCGGTGACCCAGAGCAATTTTTGGTAAGCCCTTCCATCAGGTTTAGAAAGCCCGATCAGATGCGAAGATAAACCCAAATGTACTATGTTCCTGATTTCAGAGGATTGATTATAATACATGATTTCGTTATTATTGCTTAATACACTAGTGTAATAACCAGCTTGGTTAAGCCGTCCGACCAGATCAAGCATCGGCTGATAAGGGATTCCGCACCAGGCTTTCAGGGTTGATCCTAACTTTTCTTTATTCTCTGAAGAATCTTTAAAATCTGCTTTTTCCACCAGTGTGTTCACTGGTGGTGAATTGGTGATTTCACCTCGATTGAAAAAAGCAGGGTCGGAAATTCGACCGAGCGAAGCGAGCATGCCGTTGGTGTGTTCACCAGCGGTGTCGAATTTCTTTGACTTAGCTGTTTTCAATACTGCGGAAAGATAAGTGTCGGCGCTTATTTGCCCATTCTGAAATTCTCTCCAGATATCCCGGCCTTCATAGTAAGGATGCAGGGCTTTCTTCAGATCATCCCAAGATAATTCTCCATTCCATTGTTTATCGATGTGATCGCTTAATCTTTTTTTATCTAACTGGATATTTGCCACCCTGCCGATGTCAAAACAGATGTGTTTGATGGCCATATATGATTAAAAAAATGATGGGGGATATAAAGATTGTGAAGAAAAAAAGAAAATCCTGCCTTGCGGGTTTTTACATTCAACGTAGGGGCGGTGTAAAGAACAAGCGCACAAGGCAAGACTTTGAGCTTAATATAAAGAAATAAAAAATAAAAAGAGGGCGGACACCCCCTTCTAGTCTTATACTAACTCGAGGCCTAATTCTCTACTCAAGCTCTTGGCTCTTTGCTGCGAATGCTTGTTGTCAAGCTTTCCTAAGATCCAAGGTGAATTGACACCGGTAATGATAGTCATCACCGTAAGCTTGCCTTTCATGTCATCAGAGACTCTTGCTCCCCAGATAACGTTAGCATCGTCATCAAGAGATTCAGTGACCAGTTCTCCAATACGGCTTACTTCGTCCAAAGTCATATCTGGTCCTCCAGTCACGTGGATCAATGCTCCGGTAGCTCCTTCATAGTTGATGTCCAGCAAAGGATTGCTTAATGCTCCCTTGACAGCTTCTTCAACTCTATTGTTGGTGTCAGAGCTTCCTACACCGATAGCTGCTACTCCTCCATTAGACATGATAGCTTTTACGTCAGCATAGTCCAGGTTGACCAGCGATGGCACCGCGATGGTTTCTACAATGCCTTTGATCATGGTAGCGACCAGCTCGTTAGCGACAGCGAATGCCTGTTGGATGGGCAGGTTTCCTGCGATCTGGACCAGCCGGTTGTTATCGATTACAATAACTGTATCTGAAACTTGCCGCAGCTGTTGCAATCCAAATTCTGCTTTATCGCATCTGGCTCTCTCAATGTTGAAAGGCATGGTGACTGTACCTATAACTATTGCGCCAGTGTCCTTAGCAACTTGCGCCACTACTGGACCTGCACCTGTTCCGGTACCTCCCCCCATACCTGCGCAGACAAACACCATATCTGCTCCCTTGAGAGCTTCCTTAAGCGAAGTTAAGGATTCTTGCGCAGCTTCTGCCCCCTTATTAGGAAATCCGCCGCATCCTAAACCGCGGGTGCAGTCTTTTCCAATTAAGAATTTTCTGTCTGCTCCAGTAATTTGGAGATGTTGATGGTCTGTGTTGGTAGCTATTACTTCAGCTCCTTTAATTCCTTTCTTATATAACCAGCCAACCATATTGTTGCCGGCTCCGCCAACACCGATAACTTTAATGTTAGCTTGACTCATAGTTGCAAAATCATCTTCTGGGGCATTTTGCAAAGCCCTTTCCACTAAAAAATCCATTCTTTCCACCTCGTTTTTGTTTGTGTGTCCACCCTTTTTTCATCAGAAACTACCTTGCTGATAATTTCTGCACTAAAAATCCGATCGCTACCGGATTTTCTCCATTACGAAATATATGTTCCAGCATATAAATTATTATATACTAGTTCCGCCTTTCTATTCCAGAAGTTATCGTGCACAAGAAATATGAAAACCATCATATTTTTGTGCTGAAATGAAGTAAGTTTCTTCATTTCATGCATAATCTAACCAATTATGTATGAGAAAAAACTTATTTAGACCAAAATAATAAGTACAAACTACAAGATACGTACTGACCAAGTACAGACCAAATAACTGATAAGGGTGACCAACCCTTTAATTTCCTGTAAAGTAGTACTTATATTTAAGTATTTTTATTCTTCATTATATATTTCACAGAAGATAACCATTTCAAGATTTTCACCGGACCTATTTTAAACGGTTTTGTTTTAAGCTGAATATTTATTTTTAAATAGGGATTCTTGGATGGTAATTATAGAAAATAAGCAAAACTTTATTTTTTTACAACTTCTTTAATTTTCCCTGCCACAAACTCTTTTCCTTTCTTGATCGTTTCAGAAGCAGTTTGCGCTTTCCGCGCCAAAATAGTGGCGATGTCATTTAGATATTTAGCCGGGTCAGCAATCTTTCCTCTCCAAGTTCCGAAATACAGCAATGTTTCCAATGGATATTTTGGCGGCTTAGGTGGCACTTCTTTGGCGTAACCTAAAGCGACTATGGTGTGCACTTCCACATCAGCAGGAATCGTCAGCAGTTCTTTTACTTTTTCTTCATCAAACGCGCCGATCCAGCGGGTTGCCAAGCCTAATGAATGCGCTTCCAAAAGCATATTCTGCACGGCCGCAGCACAATTCTGCGCCGTGTACAAGACTTTTCCTTTTTCTCCATAGTAGCGTTCAGCTTTTTCCGGCTCCGCGCATACCACTATCAGCACAAATGCCTGGGCGATTTCGTACTGCTCATAGGCAGCGGCAGCTAATTCCTGTTTTAGTTCCGGTTTAAGCGCCACTATAAACTTCCAATTCTGAATATTGCCGCAGCTCGGTGCATGCCGTCCTGCATCTAATACTCGCGAAATATTTTCCCAGGAAACGAACTTAGGCATGAAATGCGTAACGTTTCTCCGTGAGTTAATAATCTCTAAGATATCGCCCATTTTTACCTATCTAAAAATTTTGAAATATATATAATTAACGTTTTAGATGGCCCTATCCTGGATGCGGTTAGCGTAATCATTACAGGTTGAATACTATCAGGGCGAAGATTCAAGAGCAGAGCCGTTTTAGAATGAGTCGGGATTAGCCCTCTAAATTTACGTCGCGATGGTGTGATGCGATTAATTTATTCTCAGCATCATATAGGAACAGCGAGATTTTTACCTTTTTTAAGTCTCCGTCAGGGATGCTTTTTGGGCTGTATGAAAAACCGCCTACAGCTGCTTCATCCTGCGCAGTTACACCAGCTTTTACCCGCTGCGTAGCGATTCCTACCTCAAACTGCTTTTCAATGTCGTCATATCCTTCTACCAGCATCGTAAAGTGATGCGGTTTGATGGTTCCCACTTCATTATTCTTAATGGTATATTTAATGCCGATAATCTTTCCCCAGGTGCCTTTCCATTCCTTGTACACTTCATCAAGAGAGATGGCTACTTTAGAATAGCTTACTACTACTATCTCGTCCGCACTTCCGGCTGAATCGGCAGTTTCATTTGATGGTGTTTCAGCAGCTAATTCTTCTGCTCCCGATACTGGATCTTCAGCCGGCAGTTCCGCAGTTTCATTTGCTTCTTTCTTCTCAGCAACAGCCAGTCCGGAAGGGTTAGCATTATCACTGCTGAAAACATCCATAAAACCTGAAAAATCTGGAAGTTGGCAGGCAGTTGCGCCGACACTGAAACGGCCTACATAAAACACGGCAAACAGCATGGCTACCAGCAAAAAGCCGCGCAAGAACTTGCGTGGGCTTAAACTGATGGTGACTTCACGGTCCAACCGCGAATTTTGCTTTTTAGTCATCTGTGATTGCTGTTGTTCTTTGAAAGGGTTAACTTTATCTGCCATTTTATATCAGGAACATTATTATTGAAGTTATAATCAAAGTCAAGCCGACAAGGATAACTCCATAAGCTATCTGTTCTGCAAGAGCCAGTTTGGTGAAGTTAACAAGCTTGTTTGCGGCCATATAAAAGAATCCGGCAAAATTTTTACTAACCAAAGCCAACTCCTGATATATCTGCGAAAACACTTGATTGACCATAACCATAATAAAATAGGAAAATTTATGGATTTAAAAATATATCGTTTTTTAGGGTCACTTTTGCGTAACTGGCGCTTCTTCGCTTAACGGCTGCGGACCTTCTTTGACTATTTTCAGATTAACCTGATGAATAATCTTGGAAATCCTGTCTCCGCAGACAGTTTTCTTGATCATTAGTCCTTTCTGTTTCTTGTTATTCCTATCTAATCCAGAAAAACCAACGCCTTTGCCAGCCATTATTTGTTTTCGCGGCGTCTGAATACCTTTTCTCATGGGGAAACCGCACTTATCAGAACCGCCGGTAACTAAGAATTCGTATCCGGGAAATCCTAATTTATCTCCATCGACAGTATCTCCAATACATTGATTATGCAGCGCATCTGCGGCAGTATCTTTCACTTCTTTTTGATAAGATTTTCCGCTTTTTGTTCCAATTACCAGCTTAAATTCCATGTTTTATTCCTCCCGAGACCAAAGCATCTGTTGATGCAAGCCAAATAGGCCATCTCAGCTAATTATTTTTTACCTAATCAGTCAACCGCTTGCTTATTTAAAAAGCTTTGCCCAGAATTATTGTTGCTCCAATGCACTCAATTCGCTCTTAAGGTTAGCGAATTCTTCTCTCATCCGTTCCAGCTGCTGTTTCTTGAATTCATTTATCTGGTTCCTGCCGGCATCCCATTCCAACGGCTTCATTTTACGTTCCATCTGGAATAACTGCTCACGCAGCTGGGTAGTTCTTTCTTCTGACATAATCAACTAAAAGAGAATAGTTTATATAAATATTTAGTGGATTTATGATATAGAGCTATATGCTTGAGAATGCGGGCGTGCTTAATTCTGTTGCCATCTTATTACAAGAAAATTTCGTGGGGTGTAAAGTCTCGCTCTTTTAGGGCGAAATTTTCGGTTCCAAAAATCAGCCAATATAGCACGGGAGCGGAAAGCCGCGGACTTTAGTCCGTCGATAGTTTCCGAGCAGGCTGATTTTTGTTACCAGACCGGTATTTCCACTATCCTTTCCAATTCTTCCGGCTTATAATCAAATCCCCATATCTCTTGCGTGAATTTTGGGCTGGGAAAGAAAAACACGTTAGTATTGATCTCTTCTCGGTTGCGCGCTATAGTTTGGCGGTTGTAAAAATTATTCCCGCCCTGCAGATATTGCATCACGTGCTCCCTGCCGGTAAAATAATGTTTTATGGTGCGGCTGTTTTTTCTTAAGACCATCACGTGCGTCCAATCTTCAGCAACAAATTTCTGCACAAAAATATTCAAAGCTTCCCACCACAGATTTTCAATCTCAGCAACTTCCGGCGCTATAGTTTGGACTCCTTGGAGGTATGCGTCTATGGTCGCTCCGAGAAATTTTTTCTCATTCTCCATGCCGTAAATCAGGGTATTTGCTGTAGCTCTAGATAATACAGTTTGCTCTTCTGATCCTAAAATCAAATTAAAATAGTCTGGATTAGGGCCTCCGCTTTGTTTGGAATCTATCTTTACATCTGGAAACTCAATGACTCTCATGAGGTCTTATAAGTGGGGCGATTTATAAAAATTACTCTTCCAGAGTAGAAAACTATATAATCCCTGACTTAAACAAAAAAATCATGCAGGAAAAAACCATATTAAAAATCTCGTACTTAACACTTATCATAGGATTGGCATTTCTCTTTTTTTACTCTCAGAGTTTTGACTTTTCTCTGTCCTCCGATCCGGCTGCTCTGAAATCTACAGAGAAAGTGCTGATGAAAGGCCAGGTTAAAAATCTGAAAGTTACCGATAAAGCGGTGTTCTTTGAGTTGGAAGGAGAAAAAGTGATCACTACTGATGTAATTCTGTTCCCGGAGAACAGCATCTATCTTCAGGAAGGTGATTACGTAGAAATCAACGGGCAGATGGAAGAATATAAGGGAGAGGATGAACTGGTTGCGGATAAAATTATATTGAAATAGGTCTGGAATAAATAACAACCATAATAACACCAATAAAAATAATGAAAATATAACAATAATAAGAATAAAGAAAAATTATTCAGAAAAACTACGCGTTCTCGAATCTTTTCTGAACCGCGCTCCAGTCAATGGCATCAGTGAACGCTTTGATGTATTCTGCCCGGTTCAATCCGTAATCGAGCATGAAAGCGTGTTCAAACACGTCCATAACCAGCAGAGGAACAGCGCCGGCAAGATGTCCGGAATCATGTTCATTTATCCAGAGATTCAGCAATCTCTTGCTCGCGGGATCGTAAGCCATCATCACCCATCCTATCCCGCGCATCTTTCCAGTGTCGACGAATGCTTCCAGGCATTTCTGGGAAGAGCCGAATGCCTGCGTCATCAGCTTATGTAAAGCGGAACTTTCCGATAAGGCCGTTTTCTTTTTAGTCATGTTTTGGAAATACAATTCATGCAATCGCATGCCGTTGAATTCCCAGCCGAAACGGCGCTTGAGTTCCGCATACTCTGGAGCGGTGGTCTTGTCATCTTTTTCCATCGCTGCCAAAGTATCAAGAAGCTTGTTAGTGTTGGCTACATATCCCTGATACAATTTGAAATGATTCTGCAATAGTTGGTCGCTGAATCCCTTCAGTCCCAGTAACGGTTCAAAATTCTGTGCTGTGTAGGTCATTTTTTTTATTCCTCCTTTATATTTTTATTTATATTTTTCCTACTAAATGCAATCCCGGCTTTAAAGTAGCTTTTCCCGGCTCCCAGCTGGCCGGACAAACTTCACCGCCATGCTCTCTGACGAATTGCGCTGCTTTGATTTTGCGGATCAATTCTTTGGCGCTTCTGCCGATGCTGTTATCGTGCAGTTCAAAGGCTTTCAATACGCCGTCAGGATCGATTATGAATGTTCCGCGCAGGCTGAGACCTTCTTCTGCGATGTACGTTCCGTAGCTGCGGCAGATCTGGCCGTTGGGGTCTGCCACCATGGGGAATCTTATTTTTTTAATGGTTGCGGAATTATCCCACCAGGCTTTGTGAACAAAGACGGTATCGGTGCTGATGCTCAACACTTCCGCCCCCATCTTTTTTAGTTCGTCATAATGGTCCGCCAGCTCTCCTAATTCGGTCGGGCAGATGAACGTAAAATCAGCAGGATAAAAGAACAATGCTACCCATTTTCCCTTGTAGCTGTCAAGTTTTACTGTTTTTATCTCGTCGTCCTGAAACGCCTTGGCCTCGAATTTCGGCGCTTCTGAATTTATCTCCAATCTCTTAGTTTCCATTTTTATTGCCTCGTTAGTATTTTTTTATCTTACGATTTAGGAACATTCTCCGCAAGTTCCGCTGAAGATTATCTCCACCTTCTCGGCAGGGATGTTCTCTTCCCGGATCTTGTTCAGCGCATATCTGGAGATCCTGCAGTTATCTATGTCCTTAATGGTTCTGCAACTGTTGCAGACAAAATGCTGATGCATCTCTGTTGTGGCATCAAAATGATATTCGTTGTTGACGTTGAGGCGGATGATCTCGCTGTTTTCGGCAAGAAGATGAAGATTCCTGTAGACGGTAGCCAAGGTTATCGAAGGCATCTGTTTGCGCACGTGCCGGAAGACGTTCTCGGCGGTCGGATGAGAGCGCACGCCCTTCAGATATTTTATTATCAAGCCCCTCTGAGCGGTCATCCTTTTTTTCTTATCAATAATCATTATTATTAATGAACTGGGGTTTTTTATATAAACCTTTCTGTGTTTTGGAGGTAGGTTTCAGAATTTTATAAGTTAAATTAAAAGAACCGGAAAGCCGCTATAGTACTAAAAGACAATTTCATAAATCCAATTTTTCTGCAATCTTTTTAGGTACTGCTTCTTTATTTAAGCTAATTACAGTTGCTTTATACAAAAGGAAAGCTTCTGAAATGTATAAATAACCATTATAAGGCCCGATCTCTGCCCCCCATGAATTTTTAGTCAGATAATACTTTGTTCCATTTTGGTCTTTGGCTACTCCAACAATATGCATTACATGATCATCGGTTGTATTATAATTATCAAAAGCGGTTTGCCTCATCTCTGGGGTAATTTCTTTCTGGAAAACCGGTTCGCTAAAAACATTACTAACTTCTTCTGTTGACATCTCGCCCCAATCTTTTTCCGGAACAATAGCAATCCCCTCACCGGAAGAAAATCCTATGTCACTTATATCTCCTCCCCAGGTAAATGAATAACCATTATTGATGGCGTTTTCCATGACCGACGCAATATCACTCAAAGGTAAATTATACATTTCGCCAGATGCCCAATTATCGGGGATTTCAAGAACAAATTTACCATAAAAGGGATGGTGAGTAAATGAAGAAATGGAGACGTAATTATCTATACTTAAATCTAACCCCTCAGAAAAACTTTTTGGAGTATATCGCTTCCCTTTATATGAAAATGTTTTTGGAATCCCGCCAAGATAGGCGTCCAGAATACCTTCAAATCCGTTAAACCATGCAGGAGTAAGTTTTTTGTTCTTGTTTTCGGTAACAGCATCAACATATGCTTTAAGCACGTTATCCATCTCACTATGGAGATGTTCTTTTTCTCCGATATTCATACCGGTATAGATATTTTCAGGAACGAGGCCATTTTCTCTGACCACATTCATTACGTCATGGAACAGTCCCCCGGCACCAAAATTTAAATGTCCGTGCATACGGACATATCTTTCTGCTTTTTCTTCATAAGCATTTCTTACGATAAACATTTCTGATAAATCGTATTCTCCTTTTCCCGCCCTTATCAATTCAGATTCTAAGAAAGATATGCCTGAAAAGCTCCAACAGGTGCCTGATCCAGCCTGATCTTTTACTGGAGTGGCCTTTATCTGTTTTTGAACCTTAAAATGATACTTTTTTTCTGATTGTTTTTCTACGGTTTCAGAATGAAATTCTACTTGCTTTTCTGGCGCATCATTTACTATCCCAGCAGGATTTTCAATATTTTCCTGGAAATTTCCCCCGCAACCGCTTAATCCAGCAATCACCGCTAGAGTGTAAAAATTTTCATTTAACCTGCCCATTTTAAATCCCTCAAACAATAGTTTTTTAAAATCAACTTCTCATCTTTCAGGAGCAACATTTCTTTATAAATTTAACTTGCGTGGGTTCATTTAAGTATATAGCGCCTGCTGAACCCCTTGAGTTGAGCGGAGCGAAACTCGTGGTAGTTCACCAAGATCCGGTTCTCTGCCTATTAACTCTCTACCTTTAATCTTACTTTTACTTTTTCCTTGAAATTCAGAGGAAATTCCTGCCTATATTTCTTTCCGTATTTCAAGGCTATTTCCGCTTTATACAATTCCTTTCCCAGATAAGCGGCGTGTTCCAGCCGGGTCAATAATCTTCTTCGGATGATGGTGTTGTAAATATCTATGGCATTTTTGCCGTGGATGATCTTGATGATCACATGCTTATAATTGCAGAAACCAACTTCGATGATCTTTTTCTTATCATTCACCCTGATCAGGAAATATCCCTTGATGTCAGGATGCCATTCTTTATACTGGTCATGGCTAGCTTTGATAACCTCTTGGATATTTTCCTTCTGTTTAAAAAATATATATCTTTGCTTTGACATATGGTGATTATTCTATTTGTGGTTTATAATTATTATGCAGAAAATAGCCTGAAAACCTTTGACTTTAGTCAAAGGATAAATGGCACAATTAATCTGGCTATTTTGCATGCTAAAAATGCGCGGTTAAGAAACCATCCTTTAGAAACCTCGCCATTTATGGCGAGGAGTGGATGGTTTCACGCATTTTTATCATGTTGTATCATAAATGTTTTAACATTTCTTTTGTCGCTTTGGAGTTGGGATGTGTTATCCCGAAACTATTTCCCTACGATAAGCTTTTTGGGGTTATGAAACT
>JBBSYZ010000030.1:0-2257 GCA_038045005.1 Nanobdellota archaeon
TAATAAAATGAAACGAATTTTTCTACCGAAGGGAAATAGTTTCAGGATACGACAAAATTTTTAGAAAACCAAATCTTTAAATAGTTCCGGGACCTGCTTAAAATTATGAATTGGACCAAACTGCTCTATGTCTTGATAATCGTGCTGTTGTACGTCCCCATGGTCTTCTTGGGAGCAAATGTTTTTTTTCCGAAATACACCGGGACGAATGCTTATTATCAAGGTCCTTTCGGCGATTGTTACGCCAAATATCCTTACCCTGCCAATCCAGAAAAATTAAGCGTTCCGGAGCGCACAGTCATCGACGAAAATCAGCGCAAGTGCAGTGAAGAATTCCAGAAAGAGCAGGAGAAATTCGAACAATCCAAATTATCTTATGAAGGGATGAAATATGTGTTCATATCCTTATTTAATCTGTTCATCTTATTATTGGCGTTGTTTCTTCCAAAAATGCAGGACAGCGTCACCATGGGTTTATTCCTGGGCAGTATCGCGGCCACTTTTGGTGGAACGATACGTTATTTCGACACGAAAAGCAAAATAGGATTCTTTATCCTGGTAATAACTTTCTTTGCGATGCTGTATTTCATCAACCGGAAGAAAGATAATTTCCTGGACTGGGGCAATAAGAGAAAATAATTTTAACCGGTAAGCACTATAAAGACTATCTTTCCTTAACTTTCCCTTCTACTAAATTAACTATCTTAGAAGGCCGCCCTTTCTTTTCGCCTTCGTAGATGATGAAGTCTACTCCGTCTTTAATGGTTTGATCCAAATCTTCTAATGAAGTCATGAATGGCTGTCCGGAACGATTGGCGGAAGTTGTAATAATCGGAAAACCCAGTTCTTCGACCACGTCGCCGAACCAATGGCCGGGAATTCTTACGCCGATAGTTTCTTGGTCTAAATTTACGTTTTTAGCGATAGCGTCCTTATTTTTTAGTTTCAGGATGAGAGTGTAAGGGCCGGGAAGCTTATTGAGCAAATCCTTTGCTTCCTTAGTAATTATGCAATTTTCGGTGATCCATTCTTTTGAAGGGGCGATGATTGAGAATGGGTTTGCTGGGCGCTCTTTTAATCTCCTGATTTTTCCCACTGCGTTTTTGTCAAGTGCATAGCAGCCGATGCCGTAAATGGTGTCCGTAGGATAGATGAATACTGCTCCATCACGTATCCGTCCGGCTATTTCAGCATAACGCAGGCGAAGTTCTGTTTTAGTAATAGTTTCCATTAATTAGGGTGGTTATTACTGATTTATAATCTTTCCGAAAAAAAACGCGGCCGGTTAAGGCCACGAAAAAGGTGGTAAGGTGTGTGGACTAAGAAATAGCATAATAGTAATCATAATCATCTATGAACGTCTGCTTGTTCTGCTTCTGCACCGGCTCTTCGTACTTTTGCATAAGGTACAGAATCCGGTCTCTTATATTGTTCATGTTATTCACCATAACCACCCCCCGCTTAGTTGGTAATCAAAAGAATCTTCTTTAGTCATGACCGTTTTTTGGGTCAATTCCCGCACCTGCCTTTCAAACAATTGTTGAATTGTTCTTGTCGTAAGATCCATCATGGTTTATACCACCTCTGTTTTTTGATAAATAATCTGATGTTAGAAGTTGTTTATATAGAAGACCCGGACTTGTCTAGTGCGGGAGTGGATAATCTAAAGAGCTTAAAAATCTTAAATTTTTAGTAATTAAGCCTTATTGGGCGTTTGTCCGGTGGTTGTCCAGTGGGTCATGGAAGAAATTTTCAAAATGTAAACTCTTTCAGTTTATTTAACCAAAACACCATTCAGAGTAGCTTCTTGCCCCGGTCTGGAAGTAATCCTTACTTTCCCCAGCTTAGTTTCCACAACAGCACCTTTAGTGATAATGTTTCGCCTTACCAGATGTGGGTTGGCTGGGTTTCCTACTACGTTAAGAATTTCAACTTTAGTAGCTTTTCCCTTATTATCACAAACGTTAACGTTGCTGGCAGTCAGAAGAGAATGTTTAGTCCGTCCGCCGCGTATTCTGGTAGTTTTGACTTTCCGTTCTTTCTCTAGTTTAGTATTGGCAGGAAAACCAGCTAATTCGCGCAGTCTTTTAGTTCTGGTATAATGATACCTTCCGCCGGACGGTTTCCGGTTGGATCTTCGTTGTGAACGTGCCATATTGAGTTAGATTAAGGGGTGATTTTTAAACATTTCTAATTTTTACTGCAGTGTCGTATCCTGAAACTATTTCCCTTCGGTAGAAAAATTCGTTTCATTTTA
>JBBSYZ010000031.1:0-5791 GCA_038045005.1 Nanobdellota archaeon
GCAATTCATCCCCAACGCTAAAGCGCGGGGATTTCTTGCTCAAAAGCTATTTAAATAAGTAGAATAACTAACCAACCCCATAATAGTAATCCCTTCGAGTAATGCATTATACAGAGTATAATTAAAGCAATCATCGCCATGTCTTTTCGCAAACTCTTTCTGATACTTCCCCGGCAACGCACCTACTAACGGATAATACCATTGGTGAAGGTGCATCTTCCTCGCTAAATTCGCCGTTCCTTTCGCAGCAACTTTCAGCATACTTGGTTTGGGTTGATATTCAACCACAGCATCAATGCTTTCAAATTCCTCTTCGACGATCTCTGCTTTCTTCCTGCTTATGACATCGTTGACCAAATGAGTTATATCTATTCTTCTGTAAACATCTTGCGTCTCCCAGCCCTTAAGAGCGTCTTTCATTTCCGGTTCACAACCTTTCTCTTGGGCAAGATATAATGCCTTCTCCTGCGGAGTTCCTTCAAAAAGTACATATGCTAAATCTTTCTTTTCTTCGGTCATATTATAGTTAAAGAATTGGTCGATTTTATCTTTGATTCAATTTTTTCCTGCAGCTCTTCTTCAGCAGCTTCCAGAACATCTTCTTCTGTCTGGATATCGATAACATTCTGTTCTTCTAATCTTAAATTCTTTTGAACTTCAATTCTTTTTCTTTCATCTTGGTAAGCTGAAGAGTAGGAATCTTTTACTGATTCACGAATTTTTTTCCCTGCTAAAATTGCGCCTAAAGTCAGATAGAAAGGGATTGTTGCAGATGGGCTTCCTAATACATCCCTAGATTTTATTCCATCTGCTAACCTACAAAAACCATTAACTGCATACGCTATAGACCCTAAACAAATTACTGGAATTATGTTCGGTTGATAATTGCCGGAAAATGCTATTAATGAGTATACTACTCCTGAAATCCCCATAAGAAGATCTAACGACCCATTTGCAACAGTATAACTTGCTGCATTATCCCTAAACCTCGCAGCAATCTTATGTTGATATTTCGCCGGCAACGCTCCGACAAACGGATAATACCATTGGTGAAAGTGCATCTTCCTCGCCAGATTCAACGTTCCTTTGGCAGCAACTTTCAGCGCGCTTGGTTTGGGTTGATATTCAACTACAGCATCAATGCTTTCAAATTCAGCGTCGATTATTTCCGGCTTGCCGCAGACTTTATCCAAGGTTTGGATGGGATCTTCATCATAGTTCTCGCGGTAATTTCCTTTGCGCAATTCGGCCGCAACTTCTGCTCCCTTACCACATTTCAGATCGGCATAAGCTATTATTCTCTTTTCAAGACTGCCTTCCAGAATTTTACGCGCTTCATCAGGGTTGTATTCGGCCATCTGTTTTTCCAATACACCCTAAACCCCCCGCCCGATTAGATTTAAAAAAAATAAAAGATTACGCCTCAAGGGGCGCTTCTTCAGTTTTTGCTTCAGCTTTGGCTTTCTTCTTTGAAACTTTAGTTTCTTTAACCGTTGCTTTTTTTTCTTTCTTTACTCTATGCTTCTTCTGCCTTGCTGCAGCTTTCTTCGGCTTGGTTTCCCATACCGGCAGCCCTAACTTCTCGAATGCTTTCTTTACGTCAGCGTGGACAGCTTTTGCTTTCAAATCAAGAGTTTGTTCTAACGGCTCTAAATGTTTGATATTGACTTTCTTCCGCCGGACATCTCCGTCAACAACGACGAACCCGGAAGCTGCTGCTTCAACCACGACGCAGGTCCTGCCGGCATCCCTTCCCGCCAGCTTCACGCATAACCTTCCTACTTCAAAGATGCTCATGCTGATCCCCTCGCCCGTTGTTTTAACAATACCCTCGTGCATGCTGAACACAGCACCCCGCCGTAGGGCCGTTCCGGCCTTTTGGCAGTCTTAGGCATATTTTTGATCTTAGAAGCTACATCTCGGGGAACTCCAGCCAATTGCTGTTTGCAGTTCCCGCATAATGCTTTGCTGGGCTTTCGCTCGCGATAGTGGACTTTGAGCCGTCCGCCTGGTGCTTTCACGAATATTTTTCTTAATCGTCCTGATTTGAACATTCCTCGTGGCATAGTTATGACCTCGCTCGTGTATTACTCAGTTAATATTTTTGGTATTCTTGGAGTGACAAAGAAAGAAGTGATACCCTCAATCCGAGTCGCCTCAAAGATTCGTCCGCTAGGGACTTAATAGTCCAGAATGAAGATGTTTTATAAAGGTTTTGATTAAAATTCAGTAAACGGGATGACCTGTTTTTCTACGCATCTCTTCATCGCTTCAGCTCGATCAGAATCTCTGAAATCCATTTCGATATGCCCATAAATATTCTTAAACTGCCGGGGAGTATAATGATAAACATCCCTGAGCATCTCTCCAGAATAGCAGTCGGCATCTTTCTCAGCCTGTTTTTTATCATAGATATACATCCCGTGATGCCCCAGCCGAATATGGCCTAATTCATGAAAGAAAATGAATTTTTGGGCATCGGGATGCACTCTCATCCTCATGTAAGCGGGATTGTAATTTATGTAATATCTGCCTTCGTATAATGTTGAATTTGCCTTAGGCGTCAGCAGCGGATTGTCCCTAATGATGATTTCCTGCCCATTGTTGTCGTTAAAAGGAGTATTTAACGGCAGGTGAAGGCCGTAGCAGCCGGAACTGGCGATCATACCTGCTAATGCTATCGCTCTTTTCATTTGTATCATCCCATGCTAAATAACCGGCCGCAAATTATCCATAAAACCCGATCAATAGATCTTAAACACTTTCCTTAAACTCAAACTGAAAACTATGGAAAATATAAAATAGATGCCCAGCCATCCCGGATACCAGCCGAACAAAGACAAATCTCCCAAAGGCTTTAACTTATTGTAATTTATGCTTATCTTCTCAATATCTGAATGCTTGTACACGGAGATAGCCTCTTCAAACTTCAGATCCTTGGTTATCAATACTTTTTTTTGCTGTTCTGAATCGCCAGCTTTGACAGTTAAAGTATGTTCTCCCGCTGAACTTTTTAATTTCCATGTTGAAACACCATCTTTGACTTCCTGCGACTTTTCAGATAATAATTCGGTGCCGCTGTCAGTCATCAATTCAGCAATATCCATTTCTCCCACGAAAGCGGCCGTAACACTGTACGTTTCATCGGGATAAATCGGTTCAAACGCCAGATGCCCGGACATCCAGGTGAAAATCAAGATTATGGGCAGCATGGTCACTAACGTCGGCTTCAGCGACTGCTTCATGTAATCCATATTCGCCTTCATCGCTTCCTTCTGCACTTTCAGCAATTCATCGGGATTAGAACGCAGCTCTTTCATCCGTTTCTGATACTCTTTCTGCTGCTCTTTCAGCCGTTTCATCTCCTCCTGCTTAGTCATGAACTTATAGACCAAAGTTATCATCAGCGAGACGATAAACGAAACTAATATTATAAGGATGAACGGACTGGTATTCAGCAGGGGCTGTAATACCGGATTCAATACTGGGTCTAAAAATGACATGGAGGGGAAAGTTATCCCCTATTTTATAAATATTGTGGAGTAATGGGCTCTGTAGAAAAAGTTATTTTATTTAGTAATCATTCCCTAAACTTGCGCATAGCAGGATGCAGGTCGCATCACAAACCTTTGCGCTCACTGCGTTCGGCAAATGTTTGATCGAAATCCACTCCAGTGGAACATTCACTGCGTTCAGTTCCACGACATCATTCCATGAACTTGCGCATAGCAGGATGCATATCCATCATATGCTGTTTAGAAATCTCTTCATATAACTTATACACG
The DNA here is from genome assembly GCA_038045005.1 of Nanobdellota archaeon. GTDB lineage: Archaea > Nanobdellota > Nanobdellia > Woesearchaeales > GW2011-AR9 > JACPIL01. The sequence goes on from JBBSYZ010000031.1 coordinate 3,786, forward strand.
ATGCTTACTGATAATACTATGCTGGTTCCATTCGCTAATGTACCGGTCAGATCAGCCACGGCAGCCAGTAACCCGATTGCCGCTCCGCCGACGATAGTCAACGGCCAGATATACCTTTCCAGAACCATTTCTAACACCCGTTCATCCCGCCTAAATCCGGGAATCTGCAATCCTGAAGCCAATATCTGCTTAGCCTGGCTCTTTGCATCCATATTCGCAGTCTGCATCCAGAAAATGCTGAAAACCACTGCGCCGGCAACTAAAACTACTATGTAAAATAAAGCTTGCCCGATCTGCGGCAAAGCGAAGGTTCCACGGATGAAATTGCCTACTAAATCCGGCGGGCTTAGCCAATATACTATTCCTGATGCGGGGGTGTTTCCTGAGAAAGTTCCAAACAGCGGATGACCCCACTTTTCAAATAATCTTGCGAACAGCTGGACATTCGCTAATAAAGCGGCCACTAAAATTACCGGAATGTTGGAAGTGTAAAAAAAGTTTAATGGCCATCTGATGCCCTGTCCGCGTATCCGCCCAAAAGACAAGGGTATTTCCACTTTCATAGACTGCGCATATACTGATATGCCAAAAATCAAAACTGTTGCCAGTACCGCCGCCATCTGCAGTGCTGCCGTAGTTGCATCTCCGCTGATTAACGATTGAATTAATGCCGGAATCGCTCCAGCTGCAATGTCCGGATTGGTCGGAGAAGGAAGAAAATTTAATGCGCGTACGAAAAGTTGCTGCGCCACTCCAGCTACGATAAACAGGCTTATCCCCGAGCCAAAACCCCACTTGCTTACAACTTCATCCATGAACATTATAACTATGCCGCCGAGAATTAATTGAAAAATCAATAATGCTTCCAGCTGCGCATAAAGCGCCGGCGCAGTCTGCGCCAATGAACTTGCCGGAGCCAGTCCGCCCATCAATACATAAACGGCAGCTTCAAAAATAACAAACGCGATACCGGTTATTTTTTGCAGGCCCTGGAACTTCTTTCTGCCTTCCTTCGTGGCCAGATCTAATTTCAATATGCCGGTACCTGAAAGCAGCTGCAATACGATGGATGCGGTCACTAATGGGCCTATGCCCAGCGAGATGATGCTTCCGAAAGAAGCTCCTAAGATGATAGACAAGAATTCAAACTGCTGCAGCGCATTTTCCCCCAGACCGTATAAAGGCACTAACCCCATCACGAAAAACAAGACTAGAATCATCAAAGTCCATTTTAATTTTTCCTTGAACGAAAGACGCTGTTTCGGACCTTTCACTTCAGGAAGGTGGGAGATAAGGGTATCCAGGAAAGACATTTTTATTCCGATGCTGCTTTCTCGGAAGAAGCCTCTTCGGCTGAAGAGATCACTTCTCCTCCTGCAGCTTTTATTTTTTCCACTGCACCTGCGCTACAGGATTTTACCTTTAATTTTAATTTCAACGATGTTTTTCCGGTGCCTAATAACTTGTTGTATCCTAATACACCGAGATCTAGGGAATAAAAGTTTCCTTCTTTAACTGCTTTTCCTTCTTTCACCAGCCGGTTGACCCGTTCGGGAGTGAAATAACTTACATTAACGGCTTTCACCACGATAGTGTTTTTAGATGTAAATCCATGCCGGCCTAAAGTGATGCCGAACCTTCCATGCCCTGCGCGCTTACCGGAACCTGCTCTACCCCGGCCGCCCCGGGAACCTGCGCCGCGGCGTTTCTTTCTGGCTCCGCCTCCGTGCGTGCCTCCGCCCCGGTACTTGGTGACTTTTTTTCGTTTAAAGGTTACCATGAGATCACTTCTTCAACATCGCAAGAATATTGTTTGCCGCCAGCTGTTCATCTTGCGCATATAGTCCTTGGTCTAAAGAGCTGACGTATTTTTTAAATCGCGATAATTCTTCACGGACTTGTTCTTCCAGCACCTCTTCAGGTGTTTTCGCGGATTCTTGGGAAGCAGAAGTATTTTGCGCGCCGCGCCCTGCGGGCGCAAGAAAACTGAAACCTATCAGTTTTCT
>JBBSYZ010000032.1:0-8684 GCA_038045005.1 Nanobdellota archaeon
TAAGGGGTTGCGACCCCTTATGAACCCCTTCCGCCTCCTTACTCTGCGACTCCTGCTGGAGTAGCAGTATCTTCGTCGGCGGTAAAAGAAAACAACCGCTTTTGAACATCACGGATTACCTGCACTGCATGATGTTCTTCTTGACTAAGGATATATTTGTCAGCAGCAACAATATCCTTTCTTCCCGTTGATTCATGATGCTCGTATCCCGACCAGAAACTTCCGCGCGGATACCGCTTGCGGAAGTTTGGATGCTTTTCGAAGAACGAGACTTGAGCATAATCTCTGCAACTTCTACAGAATATTGTTTTGGCACGTCAACTCTAAAGTGGGCATGGTTGCCGCCGAAACCTATGGGCCCAAAATTGAATCCGTTCTGTTCAAATTCTCTGAACGCTGCTTCGCAGTCGTTCATAACCGACTGCTTACGCAGGCAGTTATATCGATATTTGCATACAAACATAAATGTAATCCAATTATTTCTAATATCTTTTTGTCTTGTCATGAGTATCACCTTTTTTAGAAAATTTTTTATAGCTAAAGCTATTAAGAACCGATTGAGTATGCGAATCATTTCGCTTCGACAGGTTGTCTTAGACCATCAACGCTATACAAATAGTGTCCAGACGGTGTTGTGCGGAGGTACGCATACTGCTTTCTTAAAAAGCTCCAGCCTGTGAGAAGAAGAATATTATTAGAATTTGAAAATCCTTCGGATTTTAAGCGCATTCACCGGCAGGTCTTACGCCGAAAATGCTCCAGACCCGCCGTACTCTGCGCGGAGAATAGATGGGCCACAACAACATTTATATAATTCTATTCTAACAATACAAAGATGAATCCAGAAATCCAACAGAAACTTATTCAGGCAGGAAAAATAGCCGCGCAAGTGCGCAGGGAAGGCGCATTAAAACTTGCAAAGCCGGGAACTTCGTATCTTCAAGTCATGGACCACTGCGAAAAACGTGTTAAACAATTAGGCGGGCAAATCGCCTGGGTGCAGATGGCGGTCAATGACGTCGCTGCGCACTTCTGCCCGACTGATGATGATAAATCCGTCTCTACCGAAGGAGAAGTCATCAAAGTTGATCTGGGGATCCATATCGACGGCCACCTTGCTGACAATGCCATGACTGTCGTGGTCGGCTCTTCTGGAGAACATAAGGACATGGTCAAGGCTGCCCGGAACGCTTTGAAAGCTGCTATCAAGCTGGTCCGTCCAGGAACTCAGCTGTGGCAGTTGGGAGAAGCGCAATTTTCTGAAGCGGAAGCGTTGGGATTTACTACCGTAAAAAACCTTTCCGGACATACTATCGAACGCTATAAAGTACACGGCGGAATTTCCATTCCCAGTTTCAATAATAAAGACAAAAAAGAATTGAAAGAAGGATGGCAAATTGCCATTGAACCTTTCGTGACTAACGGACAAGGCCTCATCAGGGAAAAAGGACCAGCGACCGTCTTCATGGTGGAGAAAGAAAAAGGCGTCCGTTCTCCTCATGCGCGGAAAATCTTAGAATGCGTTAAACTGCAGCAGGGACTTCCTTTCACCACTAGATGGCTTACCCGGGAATTGGGAAAAGGACCGACAGCATTGGGATTGCGGGAGCTGCAGCAGTCAGGGATTGTCCGCTCTTTTCCACCATTAGCAGAAGTTTCCGGCGGAATAGTCACCCAGTTTGAACATTCCATGATTGTAAAAGATAAGCCCTTGGTATATACCCGACATGAAGAGGACGAATGGTGAGATATTAGCGTACGATAGGATATAAAATAAAAAAAAGATTATAAAAAAGATAAAAAATTAATTTATTTACTTCTTCAGGTTCGGCAAGACTTTATAGACAAATACCGCCGCTAAAATAATTATCACCCAGAAAACCAACGTAGTTATTATTCTCAACGCAAACAATAACAGGTTCAGCAATAAAATGACCAACACTCCGACGCCAATCAGTTTAAGCAGCTCTTTCCGTTTCACGATAATTTCTTCACCGCATCTTTAACTGACAGCAGTTGCTCCGTGCCTGAGCTCATCTCTTTCAGCAGAATTTTCTTCTTTTTCACTTCCTCTTCGCCGATGATTATAACATAAGGTATCTTTAAGACGTTGGCATATTCAAGGTTCTTGCTGACACCTTTTTTACCCAAGGCAAAATCTGTGGAAATGCAGTTCTCCCGCAGCTCCCGAGCAACTTTTAGCGCTTCGGCTACTGCATTGATCGGGACTATCAGCACTTTCGCCAGCGTTTTCTGTTCCATTTTATTCTGCACTTTCATCTGTTCCATGATCGGCGTTATCCCGAAAGAGACGCCGACTGCCGGGATTTCCTGCCCGTTCTCTCCTTTTAATCCGCGGATCATGTTATCATATCTTCCTCCCCCCGCAATAGAAGAAGTTACTACGCTATCCTTAAGATAAGCTTCGATGACCGTTCCGGAATAATATGCCTGCCCGCGCACCAGGGAGAGGTCGAATTCTGTTTCTTTAACGCCCAGCGTTTTCAGATAACCGAACAATTCTTTTAATTCGTTGACGCCTTCGTTACCTTCGGTAGCCGTGATTTTTTTGGAAAGAGAAGCGAAAGTATATTTGCTGGATAAAAAATCCATCAATCTATTTATTTGCGCTTTATTTAAACCTAATCTTTTTAATTCTTCTGACACTCCCGCTTTTCCGATTTTATCTAATTTGTCAATGGCGATAAGAGCTTCTTTCTGTTTTTCCGTTATTCCCGACTGCAAAAGGATGCCGTTTACCAGTTTCCGGTTATTTATTTTTATGACGAACCTGAATTTTAACTGCCGGAAAATATCGCTCAGTAAAGAGATCTGTTCTGCTTCCGCCAGCATGGACGCTGTCCCGATGGTATCTACATCGCACTGCCAAAATTCCCTTTCCCGCCCTGATTTTATGGGTCCGTCGCGGAAAACGCTTCCTGCCTGATACACTTTAAATGGCATTTTTATGGTTGGATTCTGCGCTACGTATCTGGCTAAAGAAGTGGTCATCTCAAATTTAAGGCCTAACTTTCTTTCACCCTGATCCTCCAATGTAAATGTTTCTTTTAATGCATCACTTTCTGCGCCCGCGCCATACTTCGCAGCTAAAGTCTCGTATCTTTCTAACGTGGGCGTCTCTAAAGGAGCAAACCCGTATAATTCAAATATTTTAGTGATAGTGCCGACTACCTTATTCTTGAGAATCTTTTCTTCAGGGGGTAAGTCGCGCACCCCTTTGGCAGTCTGCAGTTCCATAGTTTAATTAGAAGTATTTGCTGTTTTATATATATTCTGCTTTAATAAGCCGTATAAAAAAAAGAGGGCGGCCACGGGGAATCGAACCCCGATCCCAGGTGCCACAGACCTGAATAATAGCCAAAGTACCCCACAAACTTGCGTTTATCGGTCTATACGATGGCCGCCAATATCTTTATTGAAATGAAGCCCTATTTTATAAAAGTTGTTTATTTTTTGGACTAAGTAGGGGTTTTCGCCTGGCTTTTGCCGTTAACCAGCTCAAGCAGAAAAATATCAGCTGCAGGCATCGGCCACCCAACTCAAATCATCAATACTTTCTGTTTTCTTTTTACTTTCACTTGGATATGTTTGGTGTACCCAACAAAATCTCCGCCAGCCTGTAAAGGAAATTCTTTTTTGCTTTTTATGACAAATACTTTTCCCTGCAAGGCAATCAAAGGTGCCTTGACCAGCCCCATCTGGGTCAAAAACATGCCCCATAAACGCAGCGCTTTATTGAAAACAGGTGAATGAGTATTCGCGCAGACCATGCCGTCGATATAACTGTCATCTTCCCCGCTTTTTCCCAATAGCGAGCGGATGCCGAACCCAATGTAAGGCACTTTTCCTATTATGATATTGATACCGTTGTTCCAATGATGTTTCTTGCCATCAACACTGCATTCCAGATTGTACTGCAGCCTTGGACCGAATGCTGCTTTTGCTCCAGCCATAAAATATTCTGGGAACGAATGCCGTTTCTTATTTTTTATCAATTTCACGACTTCCGCATCGACACCGGCACTTAAAAACAAGGTTTCCTGTTTTCCTTTATCCCATTTCAATTCCAAAACGTCCAGAAGAACTTCTCGGAACCTGAATCTGGAGCGGAGATATTCAAAACGTTTCCCCTTGTAGAAATACGAATATAAACTATTTCCCGCGCCTAAAGGAAAAAAACCCAAACTTTTGTCATGGAACGGCTGGTAATTTAATGCCGCTTCAAACGTGCCGTCGCCACCGGCGATAATTATATTGTTAACTGCACCGATCTTTTTTTCCACGCCCTTGAACATATTTTCATCGGAAAGAAAATGGACGGCCGCATTTCTTCGTTTCGCAAAGATGTCTAGCAGATAACGCCGATATTTGTCTTGGTATCCGCCGGATTTTTTATTGGCTAAAATAACTATTTTTTCCTGTTCAACGACTCTTCCTAACTGCCTCCTGGCCCTAAGCCTCTTTGCATAAACGTAGCTGTAATGAATAATGGAAATTATTCCTAACATCACCGCAGCTAAGGTAAATAATTGCAGGACCAGATGGGACGGCCTGGCAAGCGGCGGAAAACCTTCTTCTCCTAAAGCCAGGAATACCAGTATAAACTGAAGAATAGTTATCATTTTCCCATACAATTCTCCTCTGATGACTACATCGTCTCTTGCCGCCAGCATCCTGATGCTGCTGATGACCAGGTCTCTGAAAACAAAAATTCCGAGGATCACTGCAGAAAATAATCCCTGCAGCATAAAAACGAATAATAAAGTCAAAACCATTATTTTGTCAGAAAACGGATGAAGGAACGAATAGTCATATTTCCGCATGGTTTTCCCCACTACATCGCTGACTACGGAAACAGCAAGCAGGACCAAAGCCGGTAAAGGATTTTTAGTAAAGATAAGATATATTATGAACGGCAGAAGCACAAAATGAAGGAAAGGGATGATTTTGGCGAAGCTCATGTAGATAGAACAAAAGGGGAAAGTTGAAAAGGCTTTTGGTGGCGGATAGCTTTATTTAATAAGTAGTAGTTGTTTAAAAATTACTGAAACGAAAAACTAATTATTTGTAGCATAAAACCTAAAAAAAGTAAAGATATGCCCAAAATACCAGTTTTCTTATCCTTAATTAAATAAGCAGGTAAATTAGGGTTTGTATCCCAACAAGTTTCAGAAATATTTTTAATTGCTTCTTTTGATTTGAACAAAGGTATTCCCAAAATAATAGAACCTAAAACATTCAGAGAAAGTCCACTGATTAACCAAAATGTAGGATTTTGAAATATCATTCTTCACATTCAATAATCTAAACTTTTGAATTTATAATGTAATTGCAGTGCTTTGTATAGTTCCGCCGCATCACATCTCCATTCCGTGATTTCCAGCCTTAGGAGCTTCCTGTTTCTTCCCCATGATGACGTCGTCGATGCGCAGGATCATCTCCGCTACTTCCGCAGCGCTGCTCAAGGCCAGGGTTTTTATCTTCAACGGTTCGATGATGCCTTCTTTCCAGGCATCCAGCACTCCGCCGGTAAATACATTCACTCCTGCTCCGGACTGGCCGTGGTCATGCGCGAAACGCAGTTGCGTCAATACATCGATTGGATCCAGGCCGGCGTTCTCTGCGAGGGTGCGGGGGATGACTTCCATTGCCTCTGCAAAAGCCTGTACGGCTAACTGCTCCCGCCCGCTGAGGGTGGCCGCATATTTGCGTAATTCTTTAGCCAGTTCCATTTCTACCGCTCCTGCTCCGGCGACCACAAAACCATCCTTCAGGGCGGCAGCGGTATCACCTAAAGCGTCAGTAACCGCTCTTTTTATCTCTTCTGCGACGTGAGAAGTTCCGCCCCTTATCAACAGCGTAACGGCCTTGGCATTCAGGCACTTCTCTACAAAAATCATCTCTTCACCATTTACTTTTTCTTCACGGATAACTCCGGCTGAACCTAAATCACCCATATTCAACTCTTTCCAGTTGCTGACAATTTTTGCTCCGGTAGCTCTGGCCAGCTTCTCCATGTCGCTTTTCTTGACACGCCGCACTGCAAATATCTTTTTCTTAGCCAGGAAATGTTGCGCCAAATCGTCCACTCCTCTTTGAGAAAACACTGCCGTCGCCCCGCTTCTGGCGATTGTATCTACCATTTCCCGCAGAGTTCTTTCTTCCTGCTCTAAAAATAAGTTCAGCTGGGTTGGATCGGTAATCTGGATTTTTGCATCTATTTCCGTATTCTTGATCTCCAGCGCCGCATCCAATAGCGCCACCTTAGCGTTCTCTATCCGTTCCGGCATGGCGGCATGAACTCTTTCCTTGTCTAACACTATGCCCTGCACCAATTCGCTGCTGTCTGCTCCTTCACCGACGATGATCTCAACTTTGATGTCGCCAAGATTGATTTTGCCTCCGGCAGCCACCAGTTTGACCGCCCGCAATATCAATTCTGAAAGAACTTCTTTATTCGCTTCGGCGCCTTTTCCCGTCATGGCGGTTATGATAATGTTCCGCAACATCTCTTCCTGTTCAAGAGAAACGCTTTTTGCCAGATTTTTAAGGATTTTCTGCGCCTGCACTTCTGCCATCCGGTATCCTTTCACCAGCACCGTGGGATGTATTTCCATCTCCAATAAATCTTCAGCTTTTTTTAACAATTCCCCGGCTAAGACTACCGCAGTGGTCGTGCCGTCTCCGACGATATTTTCCTGCGTCTTAGCGACCTCAACCACCATCTTGGCGGCAGGATGTTCTATCTGCATTTCTTCCAAGATGGTCACGCCGTCATTTGTGACTATGACCTCTCCGATGGAATCGACAATCATCTTATCCATCCCTTTCGGACCGAGAGTGGTCCTGACAGTCTGCGCTACCGCTTTCGCTGCCGCGATGTTATTTCTTTGCGCATCCCTGCCGGTCGTCCTTCTGGTATCTTCCGGCATTATGTAAATCGGCTGAATATGATCTGACATGTTATTTCCCCCCTGACAACTTCCCGCCATCATCTCTTTTTATAAGAATTGTGAAAGAAAAGGATTTACCGGTAATATCTGTTTAACTCAAACTTTCCGTCAGGATTTTCCACGATCAGATCGAAACATTCCAGCATCCTTTCCAAAGAAAATTCAGGAGGGCCGAGAATTTCAGCAAGATTATTTAAGATAAAAATGTTGAAATCTATCCCCTTGTCTAAAAGTTTATGAGTTTCCATATTAACGACGACTAAATGAGCATCATGATTTTCAATCAGATAATATCTTAAATTTTTATGCTCTCTGAATCCTCTTTCAAAATCGTGCGGTGTGGTTATCAATCCTTCCTTTTTGAAGCTGATTGCTCCTACCACGTCCCTGCAGAAATGACTTTTCCCGGATTGGGGCAGCCCGTTGACTAAAACCAGATAAGGGCTTTCGCCTTGCTCCCTTAATATCCTTTCCGCTAAAAATGTTATGGCTTCGCTGTAATCCATCACGGGTGAATAGGTGTACATATCTTTTCAAGCTAAACGGGCTTTATAATGATTATGGAGAAAAAAATAATTTCTTAAAATTTATTTACTCTTTTCTCTTTCTTAAGCCGTATAGCAGCAGCGGAGCCAGCAGCAATAAGGCATTATTCTCTTTTCCGTTCCCTCCGCCGGAATAGCTGCACCCTTCTCCCCACGGTTCCAGGACTAATTTATCATTCGGCAAATCACAATCGACCTCTTCTGCAAAACCAGAACAGCTTTCTTCATCCAAATTTTCTTCACAGACTTCCCTTATCCAAGGCTGATAACAGCCCGGCAAAGTGTAGATGGTGCTTCGCCCGCATATGGCTTCGCCATCATGAGATATCAATCTTGAAGCTATTCCCGTAACATAATCTGCATTTTCATGGCTGACATATATTCCGCCGCCGGAATCTCCCCTGCAGGCGTCCGGCATGCCAGGAAAACCGGAACCGATAGTTATTTCCAAATCGTCACGCCTCATGACAGGTACGTTCGCTTTCTTCAACACGCCGGAATTATCATTCTCATCCCTTCCGTATCCAGCGATTACTACATTGTTGCCGACAGATAACCGCTCTTCATACAGCTCGGGAGACATTATCGGTAAAATGGCTGCATCTTTGATACGCTTTTTTAGTATCACCAAACCGACGTCATTCCAGTACGCAGGCCCGTCATTATATCCTGGGTATCTTGCAGTAGCCGCGGCATCGTGCACAAATTCCATCTTTTGTTCATTAATGACTTCTTTCAGGTCAGAAACGCCGTAAATAAATCTTGTATAAAACGGTTTGGAGATGCAGTGTCCGGCAGTGAGAACCATTTGCTCGTGAATTAGCGTAGCTGAACATAATCCTGAACCGACGATCAAGCCGCCGATTGCTGGTATTTCTCCGTGTTCGATTTCTTCGCCGTAAAAAATCTCCGTTTGCTTCTGGGGAGGATCAATTTCATCGACGCTATAATCGGTTTCTCCGCCGCAGCCGATTGTAGATGCAGTGCAAATCATAGCTAAAGTTTTGTTTATTGATTTGATTTTTACCATGGCGATGTTATCTCCTAAATCTTATTTCCCAAATTTTTTTCTTCTCAGGGCGTAAGCTAACCCGGCTGCGCCCAATATAAAATTGACGTCCTCCCCAGCCCTAAAGGGCGGGGATTCCCGATACGGGCTTCGGCG
>JBBSYZ010000033.1:0-7845 GCA_038045005.1 Nanobdellota archaeon
GTATTCATCGGTCACGTAGACCACGGTAAATCTACCACTGTCGGACGATTGCTGTATGATTCGGGCAACGTAGACGAGCAAGCTATGCGGAAGCTTAAAGAAAAAGCTGAGCAGCTGGGCAAAAAAGGATTTGAATTCGCATTCGTCATGGACACCCTGAAAGAAGAGCAGGAAAGAGGGGTTACTATCGACCTTTCACATAAGAAATTTGAAACAGATAAATATTTTTTTACCATCATTGACGCTCCGGGACACCGTGACTTCATCAAGAACATGATCACTGGCGCTTCACAGGCTGATTGCGCAGTTCTGGTTGTAGCTGCCAACGACGGCGTCAATGCACAGACTATCGAGCACCTGCGATTAAGCAAGATCTTCGGCGTCGGCCAACTTATAGTCGCAGTAAACAAGATGGATATTGCAGGAGTCGATTACAAAGAATCCCGTTACAAAGAAGTAGTTGAAGAAGTCAAGAAACATGCTACGCAAGCCGGATGGAAAGTTGACAAAGTGCGCTTTTTACCTCTAGCTTCCCTGCCAGGCCAGAACATAACTAAAAAAGCAGATAAAATGCCTTGGTGGACCGGAGAAACATTGCTGGAAGCTATCAACAAGTTTGACGTTCCGCAAAAGCCGACCAACCTGCCATTAAGATTGCCCATCCAGGATGTCTATAACATCACCGGTATAGGAGTGGTTCCAGTAGGAAGAATAGAGACCGGCGTCATGAAAGTTGGCGACAAAGTTACTGTTGTTCCCGGACGGGAAGGTAAAGGCATCAGCGGAGAAGTAAAGACTATTGAAATGCATCACGAGGATGTCAAAGAAGCTTATCCTGGTGATAACATAGGATTCAACGTGCGAGGCATCGGAAAAACTGATATCGCAAGAGGAGATGTTTTAGGGCACTCCGACAACGTTCCTACAGTAGCTACTGAATTTACTGCTCAAATTGTTATCATGCAGCACCCGAGTGTCGTAACTGTTGGATATACTCCTGTATTCCACATCCACACCGCGCAAGTTGCATGCCAGTTCATGGAGATAGTAAAAAAAATCAATCCTGCGACTGGGGAAGAAGTTACAGAAAACAAAGACATTTTACGCAACGGTGACGCTGCGGTTGTAAGATTAAAACCGATGCAGCCGTTGGTCATTGAAAAAAATAACGTCATTCCGCAGATGTCCAGGTTTGCCATCAGAGATTCAGGCGTTACTGTAGCAGCTGGCATGTGCATGGATGTCGTAAAAAAACCGATGTAAATTTGTTTTTTTTAATTTTTAACATTTCGTCTATCACCATAAATAAGAGAGAGAATTCACAATAAATAAGAAGTTTATTGTGTGTAAAAAATCAAAAAATGGCACAACGAGCGAGAATAAAATTAGCCAGTACTGATATTGATAAGATCAATAAAATCTGTGCCGACATCAAGGACATTTCTGAAAAAACTGGCGTAAAGCTTCACGGCCCGGTGCCATTTCCCACTAAAAAATTGAAGATTACCACTAGAAAATCTCCTTCCGGGGAAGGGAAGGCCACTTGGGAAAGATACGAGATGAGAGTTCATAAAAGGATGATCGATTTAAGCGCAGATGAACGGACCTTACGATTAGTGATGAGGGTGCCTATTCCCGAAGGCCTGAATATTGAGATTGAAATGGTAGATGTCTAATTTTTCCGGTTTAAAAAATAATTTTAAAACTATTTTAAAAAATCATTAAATGTGTGTTTGACTAATCAGTTTGATGGAACGGTGAATAAAAAATGAAAAAGTATAACTTAACCCAAAAATTAATTGTCCCTTTAACAGCATTTAGCTTTTATGCTTGCACTGGCAATGTCCCTGAAACCGGCGTTGGTGCTGGCGGAAATAGCGGAGAAGGCGGAACTGCACTTCCCTGCATAGAAAACAATCCCGGCAGAGATCTGCAAGATGCTGCGACCGAGCATTACGATGTGCCTGGCGAGAATTGCGAGCAGGCCAGCGAAGCTATCTTTGATCCGAAAAATGGCGCTGGTTTTTGGAACGAAGACGATAAAAAAAGATATGCAGCCGAGACCGAATGCAACTATGGGATAAATTCATTTGAAATTAAATTAGAGGGGCCCATTTACAACGAAAAAAAGGAATGCTGTTATACCGCCAGTGTTGAAGGCAGCCCGGGCTATTGGGCCGCAAAAGTTAAAATGCCCCGATGGAAAGGCTGTGATTCCTGCTGGGATAATTTCTTGGATGCTTTAGCAACACACGAACAGGGCCATGTCGATGCCTGCAAAGAGATCGGCGATAAATTAGTAGCAGACGTTGCTCAAGCTTCTGCAACTTTATGCCATATCGATTGTGCCGTTGCAGCGAACGGGGCGGCTGACGCTTTAACTGCAAAATTGGATAATATCCTAGCAGATGCTGATCAGGAATATGGTGAAAGTTCTACCGCTTACGATACCGAAACAGAACATGGCGCCACGCAAGGCGCAACCTTAGATCCTAATTGCGAGAAGTAAACTTTCATTAACCTTGGATAAACGCTTGCAGAATTAAAATTATTTTTTCTCTTCCGTTTCTTCGCCTTCGCGGCGGATAACTTTCACGGCATCCATTTTGACGGTTATGGGTATGGGTACGGCTGCTTCCAGCAATTCTACGACAATCTCTTCTTTTTGCTTGTTAATCCTGGTAACTTTAGCATTCTCGCGTTTGAACGGGCCGGAAATTATTTCTACAATGTCATTTTTGCGGATGTTCATCTCCACTTTGACTTGCTCCAGCATATGCTCAATTTCAGGGTATGGAATTTCATGAGCCAACAAGCCTCTGGCGTACGGAACTCCCTGCAATGCTACTTCTGCTTCTCCTTTCGAAGTTGTCTCTATGAAAATGTAGCCCCTCATTCCGTGCGGCCTTACTACTGCAAGAATACCTAAATCTGGGCGTCTCTGTAGTTTTGAGATGAGGTAATCCACTACTTGATCTTCCCGATTAGCCGCAGTCCGTAATCCGTATATTTGTGTTGACATGTTAAAATAAAAGTTGTTTTCCCAGAAAGATGATAAAGCCTATTAAGCCGATGACCGCGATTCCCAGAGCGGTAATCTTAACAATGCTTTTATATTCTTCCTTATTGGGTTTTTTAGTGATGCGCAATACCCTCAGGGTTTCTTTGATAAATCTTTTGAGTTTATGCTCCTTGATTTCCCGAGTATCCATTTGGTGATAAAACTGGGCTTTGGTTTATAAAGATTTCGTGAAAAAAGAGGTCTATTCTTTAAAGACATATTCTCCGTTTTCTTCATAAACAACAGCGCCGCTAAATGGTTCGCCATCCTTATAGAGGGGCGATTGGTACGCTTGATTCAGAATGCCAGATAATTCATTTGCTGTTACTTCATTAGTCGCGCCGGGATAGGTCGCTTCCAATGCATACCTCATACCCTGTTCTTGAGCTTGCTTTGCCAGAGTTACTAAATTTGCATTACCTCTAACATTATCCATCCCTTCAACTAAGGTAAGTTCTAGTTGAGATGGGGTTTGAACAAGATCACGAATAGTGGGCAGTTCTTGCTCGATCGCTTCTTTGGAAGCGTCGCAGTAAAAAATCCCATAGGCTTTTCCGTTTTCCATAGCTGCATAAAAGCATCAGCTATATATAAATGTTTCTACTAAAAAGTGACAAAAATCAACCCATGAAATCGATGCCTAATTCCGACTGCATATCTTCCTTTTTCCGGCCAAAATAGGTGTTCTCTTCCCCAAAGATCTGTTCAGAACTAACTCCCGTGATGATCACCATGGTGCGCACAGTTTTATCCAGATCCTTGTAGATCTGCGCTCCCCAGATGATCTTAGCTTTCGGGTCCAGACCGCTGGAAATGGTCTCTACGATGCGCCTTGCTTCATCTAAAGTAAGATTTTCTCCGCCGGAAATGTTGATCAGCGCGCCGGTAGCCCGTGAAATGTCCACGTCGATCAGGGGATTGTCCAAAGCTTTCTGCACCGATTCGTCGGCGCGGTTTTCTGCATCAGATTCGCCGACGCCTATCATCGCTACTCCGCCTTGCCCCATGATGGTCTTGACGTCCGCAAAATCAAGGTTCACCAATCCGGTCCGGGTCACCAATTCTGCAATTCCTTTTACAGCGTTAGTTAGGATTTCATCCGCGACCTTGAATGCGGTCTGCAAAGGCAGGTGCGGCGCAATCTGCAGAAGTTTTTCATTAGGGATAACGATTAAGGTATTAACATTCTGCTCCAATTTCTCTAAGCCAATCATGGCATTTTCAAACCGGTGCGATCCTTCCATGCTGAATGGTATTGTGACTATGCCTACGCTTAGGATGCCCATCTTTTTTGCTATCTGAGCGACAAAAGGGGCGCTTCCTGTCCCTGTGCCCCCGCCCAAGCCGCAGGTGATAAAAATCAAGTCGGAATGTTCCAATAGTTTTTTTATGTCAGATTCGCTTTCCTTAGCGGCTTCTTCACCAATCTTTGGGTTGGAGCCGGCTCCCAGTCCCTGCGTCAATTCTTTTCCGATGAGTATTTTTTTGTCTGCGTTAGTGTAAAGCAGATCCTGCGCATCGGTGTTCATGGCGATAGTTTCTACGCCCTTTATCCCTATCTCAGAAATTCGGTTGATGGTGTTATTCCCCGCGCCGCCGCAGCCGATAACTTTTATCCGGGTCTTATAACTGGCTATCAGGCGCTGCAGTTCTTCATCAACTTCTGCATTAGCTTTCTTGTGAGAAATCTGTTCAGTGTGAAAATCTTCGCTGTAATGTCCCATTAGCCCCCTCCTTTTTTAATCTTTCAGAGAAGCGGAATTTATAAAGATTATTGCACTCAAAAGCTATCATAAGAGATAACGTTCTACCAATTCAAATCTGCTGCCGTATTCCCATTGTTCAAGAAAATCGATGCTTTTTGGAGTAGTTAAAGGCAAAATATATTTTTTCAGAATATATTCATCATTAAAATTTCGTGCCACATTATCTTTTATTGTATCTTTACACAATGCTTTTGAATAAAATGGCAATCCTAAATGAAATGCTACTGCCGGAGCCATGGTGGAAAGGGAATATACTATCGTTTTTTCAGGCCTCATTTGCAGCAATTCAACAAAAAAACGGGAAAAATTATTTGCGTCACTGCCAGGAGGTTCGTTTTCATGCCTATCCGGTTTGAATTGGAAAAATCGCGTATCTGCGGAAACTTGACGCAGGTAATCTCGGTAAGTCCCCTTCCACTGTTCACCGGTTGCGTTTGGGAAATCTCCATCTAATATGTGAAGGTCAAAATTTATTCCATCGATAATATCTGCACCGGCCTCGTAATCGGGAGCAAAAGTTATCCGGGAAAACAAAGAATCCTTATCAACTTGATGCTCCGCACATATGCGCAGGATTTCTCCGAGGTTATCCGGCGAGTCTTCCATCCAAAAAATTTTTTTGTGTTTCAAAATCTATTTTTCCGGGTCTTCCTTTTTAATCTCTTCTTTCTTGAACACGATGTCTTTCAACCCGGTCAGCCCCATCAATTTCTGAGCGAGTATAGTGCTGATTTGCGCCGGCAGTTCTCCTGGCATGGTGACCGCAGCCGCATTATCTTTGATTTCTATTTTCATTTTATCTGCGGGCATCCGCAGCAGCGAAGAAAGGAAAGATGTCACTTTTTCTTTTTGATCGGTTATTTTTCTATGGACAGTGAACACATATGTCACCTCTTTTCCCGCTAAAGGGTGATTGAAATTGACTATGATCCTTCCACCTGAGATATTGGTGATTATCCCTCTTTGGTCGTCAATATCTACCTGCAGTCCCGGCTGCGGCTGGATTTTGTGCTCGTGGAAGGTGTTCATAGGTATGATCTTTATCAGCTTGATGTCCCTTTTTCCAAAAGCTTTTTCCGGGGGGAGAGTTACGGCATATTCATTTCCCAATTCTTTATTTAGCAGTGCTGAATCTAAGCCAGGAAGAATCTGTTTTTCGCCGACGCAGATAATTGCCGGCCCGTATTTCCTTTCTGTAAAATAAAGCTTGTTATCTTTGGCGACCTTTTCGCTGGTAGTATCAAAAACAGTGCCGTCCGCCAGTTTCCCAGTATAATCAATTTCCACAAAATCCTGTTCTTTTACAACTTCGGCCATAATGGGGTTCACTTACCTTTTTATTTATAAAATTTTGTATTATCAATAATCCGTACTGCCGACATCCGGGATTATCTGCTTGAAGAAGCCTATCGTCAATTCGTCTAATTTTCCTAAGTCCTCAAGCCCGGCAGTTATGAGATTAGTTTCATGGTCCGGCGTTATAGAAAAATATCTTGCTTTGCTCCAGGCATCGCCCCATTCGTCCGGAGGCAGGTAACCGCCGTTTTGGTAACAGCCGTCAGTAGTCGAATCCAGATGGCGTAAAATAGTTATTTCGATACTTGCTCCCCGTTCGGCCAGCTCAAACCATTCGTCAGCTTTTTCTTCATTGAACTGCTCTTCAAGTTTGTCCTGACGGGGGCTGATTTTTCGCTCCATGCCGGTCACGGGGTCTTTTCCTATGGTGCCGGCGTGGCTTTCATAGATCCCATCCAGCAACTTATGATTAGGAATGAATCCTGCAAATACCCAGTACTGCACCTGCGAATTACAGAAAGCTCCGCCATAAATCCTTCTTTCTTCATAAACCTGTTCGCCGTCAGGCGTTTCATTGGGGTAAGCTTCCCGGCCTTCAGCGGTTAATCTAAAAAGCTTAAAGGAATTCCTGCCTTCAGCTTCATCATTATCACTGGCTTCGAATTCAAAACCTAAATAATGATTGAATCCGGAACCATAATATTCCATCCGGTGCACGATTTCAAGCGTTCCAGGCCATTTTTTTTCTCCTTTGAAATCCTCCGGCGCATATTCTACGCCAGTTATATCTAATTTATACTTTCCTGAATATTGCGGATATTCCTGCGAACAGCCCAGCAAAGTTCCGACTAAAGCGACTAATCCTGATTTTTTAAAGAAATTTTTACTCATATTATCTTCCGGTAGAAATATACTATTTAAAATATCCGTATATGATGTTTAACCCAATTGCTTTTCCCAAACCTAAATCCTTCTTGACCGATAATTAAATCAACTATCGTGATCTTATGAATCTCAGGACTTTTTCTGCTGCTTTTTTGGCAGTAAGATCAGTAGTATCTAAAATAAGATCGTAATGAGACTCGTCCCGATGATCAAAGCCATAATATCTCTTATATCTTTCAGCGTCCTCTTCTTCTCTTTCAAATGTTCTTTTCTTCACGGCTTCAAATGATCCTATTTTTCCTTCATTCCTCCGTTCCTGCTTTTCTTTGTCCTGCAGGTCCTTCCAGATCCTTCTGGCCCCTTCTTCCGGACTGACTTTTATGAATATCTTGATGGACTTCGGCAGGAAATGAAACTGCGTCCTGCCTTCGACGATGATGATTTTCCCTTTCTTTTCTGCCGCTTCCGCTTCTGCTGCCGCTTTCTTATCCACATCGACATCGGTTTCCGAATGAGTTTTCGCATATTCATTGAGTTCCTGAAGCGTCATGCCTTTTTGCCGGGCCAATTCCCTGCGGATCCCCCCCACGTAGATGCGTTCAGCGCCCAGTTTTTCAGCCAGGATCCCGGCGATGGTGCTTTTGCCGCTGCCTGGCGTTCCGGAGATAGTTATTATCATAAAATAAGAAGCAGCATCTAATTAATAAAATCTTCTTTTCTTGAATGGGCATCAATTACTAAAAAGCAAACTTGCAGACACCACCATTAAAAAACAATAATGCTTAAATAGCTTTTGAGCAAGAAATCCCCGCGCTTTAGCGTTGGGGATGAATTGCG
>JBBSYZ010000034.1:0-5843 GCA_038045005.1 Nanobdellota archaeon
GTCGTTGCTTCTCTGTGCATATTGACCGATGGTCTGCCCAGTCCTATTTTGACAAAATATAAAATTAATAATATCCAAAACTTAAAAAGGTATTCTCACTTCAATCTCTTTCTTAATTTTGCCCGGGCAACATAATCATCCTTTGTCCCGCTGCCGTCTTTACATCTTGCTTCTAATTGGGCAAGTTCGACTTTAACATCTTTATGTCTTTTTTCCAAATCTCGTTTGCTCATAGTCATTGTTTAATCACCATCACCCTTGAAGTTGAACTAATATATAAATTTTATATCGGTGCCCTTATACATAATACCATTTATTTTCCGCCTTTTGCTCTCGGTCTTTAACCGAGCCGGGATCATTTATTCTGGGGCGGTGCGAAGCGACATCCCGTCTCATAGTGATATCTAAATTTTTCAAGAATAGATTCATCCCTTCTGGCATTGATAAGGGGCCCTGCAAATTTCCTTCCTGGGCCGGCGTTCCAGTAAATACTATTAATCGGTTAGATATGTAATCCAGAAACATCAGGTCATGATCCACAACTAAGAAAGTAATATCTCTTTCCCAAGCCAGATTCTTGATGATTTTCGAAATCAACAATCTTTGTTCTACATCTAAATATGCAGAAGGCTCGTCCAATAAAAACAGTTCTGCATCCTGCGACAAGCAGTGCGCGATTGCTACGCGCTGCAATTGCCCGCCGGACAATTCCGACAGCTTCTGGGCAAACAATTTTTCTAAATCAAGAGGCTTGATCAATTGATGCTGATATCTGGTTATTGCAGCCTGTAAAAATTCTGATACGGTTATTTCCGCGCTGGTTTCCAGATATTGCGGCTTATATGCTACTTTTATATTTTTTCCCAGTTCTCCCCCGTCCGGTTTGATTATTCCCGCCAGTATTTTCATAAAAGAAGTTTTTCCAATGCCGTTTTCGCCTAAAACACCCACGATTTCTCCTTTGCGTAATGATCCTCCCTGGGCGGAAAAGGTAAATTTACCTATCTTCGCGCGTAATTTTTCCCAAGATACCAGCTGCGTCGTCGATGCCCCTTTAACATCTTGGTTTTTTTCATATTTTATGGCGTGATCACGAAAACGGACATTTTCTTCTTTCAGATAACCTTCCAAAAAAGAATTTACCCCCTCGCGGGAGGATTTTACTCCCGATACTATGCCGAACCCTCCTTCGCTGCCGTACATTATATTTACCAAATCAGTCATGTAATCAAAAATTATCAGGTCGTGTTCGATTATTATGGTAGCTACTTCCGGCGCAGCTAACGATTTGATGAATTTAGAAACATGGATCCGCTGCTTGATATCCAGAAATGAGGCGGGCTCGTCGAATAGATAGAGATTGGCTTTTTTAAGCACCGCTGCCGCGATGGCTATCCTTTGCAATTCTCCTCCTGAAACCGTAGAAATATCATTATCTAGGATCTTGATAAGGCCTAATTTATCTACGACCTCAATAAGCTTATTGCTTTGATCAATCCTGGAAAGCAAAGATTTGACTTTTCCTGAGAATTGGCTTGGTATCGAATCTATCTGCTGCGGCTTGTAAGATAGAGATATTTCTTTTTTCCCCAATTTTTCTAAAAATTTTTGTGTTTCCGTCCCTTTGAAATAAGCTATCACTTCCTTAAAATCCGGCGGGTTCTGCCAATTTCCGAGATTTGGTTTTATTGTGCTGGCCATTATTTTCATCGCTGTTGATTTTCCGATCCCGTTCCGGCCTAAGATGCCGGTGACTTTTCCGAAAAGCGGCGCCGGCAAAGAATACAATTCAAACAGGTTTTCCCCGTAACGGTGTATGGGCGGTTTGTTTAAAGCAGTAGGCAGGTTGATTATTTCAATTGCGCCGAAAGGGCATCGGTTCGGGCAGATTCCGCAGCCGGTGCAGAGCATCTCATCGATGCGCGCTTTTTTGTCCGGTTCGCCGGGATAGATGCAGTCAGCCCCTTCCCGATTGACGGGGCATAATTTAGCGCAAAGGTAATTCCCGCATTCCTGCGGATGGCATTTGTCCCGATGTATTATGGCGATTCTTTTTCTTGCGCTCATGGGATTTTAACATCTGGCTCTGATTTTATATTCTTTTTGCTTGAACATCCGTAACTTTTAAAAAATAAGCTCTTATTTGTCTAACCGATGACCAAATGCAGCATCTGCGGGAACAAGATTGCGGAATTGTTTTTAGAGAAGCCTAAAGGGACTATCGTAAAGAAGCCCGGTTCGGGCAAGCAATATCCGGTATGTTTTGAATGCCAGAAGAAGTTTCCGGCGAAGGAAGAACTGCTGGAACATCTGAAATAAATAATAATGCCCTTGCGGCTCAGCGGGAAATGTCACGCCCATTTGCGAGACACGGGTGCGTTTCACTCCGTTCAGCAGCACAATAATTAAAAATAACCTCTCTTAATCAATCATTCATGCCCCTGTGGCTCAGTGGCTAGAGCGGCGCTCTCGTATAACCTTTTTAGAAAAGGTTAATCAAAATTGGCGGGCATAAAGCCCACCGAGAGAAGCGCAGATCGGGAGTTCAAATAGTTTCCGAACCTCGGGAGGAAACGACCGAGAAGCGGAGCTTCGAAAGTCTCCCCAGGGGCTTTTTTTTCTTACAGCTCCTCTTGATTTATGAAACAAGAGGAAGAAAGATTATTAAAGGGATAAAAAACGTAGAAGGCTAATGGTGGAAAAGGTTAAGATCGCTAAAGCTGTGGAGAGAGAGCTTGATCGGGAAGAGCAGGCAGCTATCCATAAGCTTGCTGAAGAAGATCTGCAGACAGTTACCACCGCTGGCGACGGAAAAAATATTCTCATCATGGTCGGGGTGATAGTGGGCATCTTTGTTCTTACCCTCGGCAGCTTTAAGGTTTATAATCAATTTACCGGCGCGGGAGTGATAGTCGTTGATGATCTGCATCAAAAGAATCTAGACGGCGATTTGGATGCAGATGAAGGCTATCTTTACAATGGTTACAGCATCGTCAAAGCTGACGGCTTATGGTGGACGGAAATAGATGCCGGCAGCAGGGTGATAAAGATTCCCCTCCATTTCGGCCCTAAAGAAGTGGAAGAGATTCATGTTTCTGGAAAACTTTCTTCTCAATTTGATAAGGGAAATATCGTCTATATAGCTATAGATCCTGAAGTCAATTACAACAAATATTATACTCTTGCGCTGATGGAGATGAATAACAATATCCTGCAGGGCATCAATCGAAACATCGAAGCTGCCTGCACCAAAGAAAATGCTGCCTGCGATAATCGGACAATCATCAACTGTGATGCCACGGACGGAAAACCGGTGATCGAACTTGCAGTTTCCGAATCTTCAGAGATAGAATTCAGCGGCTCTTGCATCAAGATAAGCGGGGATAACGAAGCTTTAGTGAAGGCCGTCGACCGCATGCTCTATACATGGTACGGCATAATGAACTAATTTCAGAGAGCTGGCGGAGATGGGGCGATCTGCAGTCCAGCAGAAAAAATTTATACTTTCAGCCCCAGCACTTCGACATTATTCCGGTTCAGGGTTATCTGCCTGAAATTCAATCCCAGCTGCATGACCGCTTCCAATACGGCCATATGTTCTTTTCCGGAACCGGATGCCATATTCAATGCAATCTCAAAATCAGAAATTTTATCTTTCAATTGTTTCTTGATATGTTCCGTTATGGCCATCGCCGGAGTTTCGGGAAAACTTTCAATGATGACCAATTCCGTATTCTTTCCCGGCATATAATTATCTTTTCCGAATTGATTGGTGACCAGAAATACCTTATTCCATTCTTTGCTTTGGATAATCCGGCTTACTTCCGTCCAAGTGCCTTTTCCGGTCGAGAGGCAGGCGATTAAGGTTGGCATTGGATATTTCGCAACGACAGATATTTAAATTAATTTATATTGCTAAGTATAGATGTTAATAAGTTTCTTTGAAGAGTTCCCTACCGCAGAGAATTTAGCTAAACTTAAGTCTGTCACTTGGCCGACTAAAATATATGTGGCGGCTGAAAGTGTTGAAGAATTCAGAAATATCACTGCTAGTATCGGCCATAGGCATATCTTGGAAGCGGTATATTGGCCCATTTTGAAAAAAAAGGAAGGGTATTGGATTTCACCATTCTCCGAGCAAAGCGCCTTGCAGCATCTCTTTGAGCAGCTGGAACATAAAAAAATTCCGGTGATGCTTGATTTAGAGCTTCCCACTACTAGAAATCCCTGGCTTTATGTCACCCAGCTGTTTCATTTCAGAAAAGATAAAAAATTGATTGATTCATTTGTGCATAATTATACCGGTGAGACTTATCTCTGCGAATATTCAGCTAGGAAAAAATGGTTGCAATTATTGGGGCTGCATTATTCTGATAAGAAATGTAAAGTCATGAAAATGCTGTATAATTCCGTACATCATCTTGATTTAGATGCATTGAGGGAAGAATTAAATCTGGGGATAAAAGAACATGGCAGCAAATATGTCGTCGGTTACGGAACTATTGCAATTGGTGTGGGTGGAAATGAGCCCATGTTATCTCCGCAGCAGTTAGAAACGGATTTATGGATTGCTCAAGAAGCAGGAGTGAAGGAAGTAGTCTTGTTCAGGTTAGGCGGATTAAATAATAAATATATCAAAGTGCTGGAGAAGTTTTCTTAGATCAAATACTTCGCAAATCGCAAAAATTTCGGCTCTTTCAGCAAAGCCACAGCTATCAATGGAACGGGGTTGTCGCGCGTATATCTTTCAAATACTTTCTGCACTTTCGGCTGGTTGATATAAGAGACCAGCTTGTCCCAATCTTCGTCAGAGAATTTATTTAATATCCTGCGTACCGCCAAATGCAATTTAAGCTGTTTAGCTAAAGGCCGGATCTCTTTTTCATAACTTTTGCTATTGTTGATGCAGTCAGCCAGTATTTCCGCCTGCCTTAATCCGGGGATCAGCCCGCCGAGAGTGGTAGCCTTAACGAATCCTGCGGCGTCGCCGAGCAGGTAACAATTGCCTTCCTGCAGTTTCTGCTGCGGGTGATATATAGGGATGGTCCCTGCCTGCATTTCCCTGGCGGTAAAGCCGTGTTCTTTCAGGAAGGCGTCAAAGTATTCCCGCGAATTTTTACGCATGCCTAAGCCCACTCTTGCAGTCGTAGAGGATTCCGGCACTACCCAAGCAAAGAGTTCCGGACATACCTTAACCCCAAAATAAGTTTTAAACGACTGCCGGTCAAACTTTCCTTTCACTATCGCCTGCACGCCGAAATAATTTTCTCTCTCCGGATGATATAAACCATACGCTTTAGCGGTCGGCGACAAAGGGCCATCAGCAGCGATGACTATGTCCGGAGAGATTCTTTTTTCCTTGTTTTTTACCGAATCTTTGATTATCAGCTCTTTTCCTTCTTTTCGCATAAAAGAATGATTTACCAGTATCTTAGCTCCCTGCTTTTTAGCTAAATCGGCAAAGAAATTGTCAAACTTATTCCTGCATACCAGATATTCTTTCTGCTTCATTACCAATTTTTGTTTCGGCGAATAGATCTCTGCTTTGGAAAAAGTATTCACCAGAAATGAATCCATCGGAAGATTGAACCGGTCAAAGTCAGAAGTCAATAATCCGGTGCATTGGATGGGCAGCCCTATCTGGGCGTGGTTCTCGTAGATTGACACTTTATGTCCGGCCTTGGCCAGCAGATATCCTGCGTAACAGCCTGCCGGACCTGCGCCGATGACTGCGATGTTCATAAGAAAGCAACGAAATGATGGCTATAAAAAGGTTATCAAACAAGAGAAGAATGTGTTATCCCGAAACTATTTCCCTACGATAAGCTTTTTGGGGTTATGAA
>JBBSYZ010000035.1:0-7105 GCA_038045005.1 Nanobdellota archaeon
GTTAAGAGGAAAGAACTACTCCTATTTTAATCTGCCGATTAAGAAACAGTGTCTGTATTATTGGTTGATAGTCTTAGATTGGTGTTAAATTTACTGATATCTGCCTAAAACCTATCCAAGTTATGCTGTTCTTCCAGCTTCTTGACTTTCATCCGATGCATCATATGGTCATCTTTTTCAAGGCTGTTTTGGATCTCTTTAGCTCTCTCTATGACTTCGTAAGGAAGGCCCGCCAATTTAGCTACATGGATGCCGTGGCTCTGGTCGGTTCCTCCTTCTACCAATCGATGTAAAAATATGACCTCGCCGTTCAGTTCCTTCACTGCAATATTATAATTCTTGACTCTGGAGAACTTTTCAGCTAATTTATTGATGACGTGGTAATGCGTGGCAAATAATGTTTTGGCCTTAGTTTGGTTATAGATATATTCTGCTACGCTCCAGGCGATGGAAACGCCGTCAAAAGTGCTGGTGCCCCGGCCTATTTCGTCCAGGATTATCAGGCTGTTTTCTGTCGCATTGTGCAGGATGGAAGCAGTCTCCTGCATTTCTACCATGAAAGTAGACTGCCCGGAACTCAAGTCGTCGTATGCCCCCACACGCGTAAATATCCTGTCTACTATTCCTAACGTGGTTTCTTCCGCCGGCACAAAACACCCCATCTGCGCCATTAAAACAATCAACGCGGTCTGCCGCATGATGGTAGATTTGCCCGCCATGTTCGGGCCGGTGATGATGATCATTTCCCCCTCATTGAGCATGACATCGTTAGCGATGAAAGATTTTTCTAACAGCTCAACTACCGGGTGCCTCCCTTTTTTGATGCAGATCCCTTTTTTCTTTATGATTTCTGGCCGGACATAATTATTTTCAGCAGACACTTTTGCCAATGAGCAAAGCACATCCAGCACCGCCAGTTTTTGAGCGATATCCTGTATGGCTGCAGTCTGTTCAGCGATTTTTTTCAATAAATCCTGAAATAGGCCATATTCCAATTCGCTTATTTTTTCTTCCGCGCTGAAAATTTTTTCTTCTTCGGCTTTAAGTTCTTCAGTGATGTACCGCTCGGAATTGGCAGTGGTTTGTTTCCGGATATAATTTTGCGGGACCAAGTGCAGGTTTTTCTTGGCCACTTCAATGTAATATCCAAATACTCTGGTGTATCCGATTTTAAGAGCAGTTATTCCAGTCTTGGCTCTTTCCAATTCTTCCAGTTGCTGCAGATATCTCTTGCTGTTATTTTTGATGTTTCGCAGCTGATCTAATTCTTCATTATACCCTGGCTTGATTATTCCCCCTTCTCTGACGGTTATAGGCGCATCTTCTCTGACTGCTTTTCCGATAAGGCCGGCAGTTTCCTGTAAATCAGGCATGGAACTGATCTGATTAAGCAATTCGCCGGATAAAAGATTTATTTTTTCTTTTAATGCGGGCACTTGCAGCAATGATTTCTGCAATGACAGCAGATAGCGGGGATTGACATTTCCATAATTTATTATGCTGATCAGCCGTTCGAGGTCATAAGTTTCCTGCAATAAGGAAATTATCTCTTCCCGCGCAATGACGTTCTTATGCAACGCGTCGACAGCATCAAGACGTTTAGCGATTATCTCTTCCGCCAGCAGCGGCTCTTTTATCCATTTTTTCATCAGCCTAGCGCCGCCGGCAGTGACCGTCTTATCCAGCACCGACAATAAAGTTCCCCTGGAAGTACCGTCACGGATATTTTTTGCCAATTCCAGGTTTTTTATGGTGCTGGAGTCCAGAAGCATGGTGGTTTCATTGCTTCGAACGGTTATTTTTTTGATATGGGCGAGGGAATTTTTCTGGGTGTCGTGGAGATAACGTAACAATGCTCCAGCAACATTGGCCAGTCCTTTTTCCTCTTCTAATCCGAATTGATGCAGGGATGGCGCATTAAAATGGTTAAGTATGGTCTCTCTGGCTTTTTCCGTCTTAAAAAAATAATCATCTAAGCCGTTAAGGAAACATCCCTGCGTTTTTATTTTATTTACCAATTCCGTATCCACTTTCAGGCTTTCCGGAATGACGCATTCTGACGGCGTAAAACGGGCCAGCAGATTATGCAAGTGCGTCATGGAATTAAGCGTGATGGTAAAAAATTCTCCAGTAGATAAGTCGCAGAGGGCAGCAGCAAAACGTTCTCCCCGCGAAGTTAAAGACAGGATGTAATTGTTCTCTTTTTCGTTAAGAAGAGAAGATTCGATTACCGTCCCCGGAGTGACGATCCTTACCAACCCTCTTTTAACCAGCCCTTTTGCCAATTTAGGGTCTTCGAGCTGTTCAATGATGGCAACTTTATGCCCTTTCTTGATTAACCGCCCCAGATAAGTTTCTAAAGCATGGTAAGGGACACCGGCCAAAGGCGCTTTTTTTTCCGCCTTGCCCCTGGAAGTCAGGACTATTCCCAGTTCCCGCGCGGCGGTAACTGCATCCTCGTAGAACATCTCATAGAAATCGCCCATCCTGAGCATGATCAGGCAGTCTGGATGAGCTCTTTTTGCTTCCAGATACTGTTTCATGCCCGGCGTCAGATGTTCTTCAGGTATGTTAAGAATGCTTTTTATTTCTATCACGGAGAAGATGGGAGTGCAATAGTTTTTTAAAAATTATGGTGATGGAAGGGATGTTTAAAGAATAATTAATGAAATTTAGCCGGCAGCAATATCCACCATTATAAAAAGAAAGATCTATTCTGTTTTTGGAACAACTTCAGCTGGTTTGATCTCGTAAGCTGACAATACTGGCTTCCCATCAACTTCTCTTAACAAGTAGGGCTTATCACCGATCTTCATTATACTCTCCAGTTCGCCATTTCCATCTAAATCCTTGCATTCAATTTCCAGCTTGCTGGGTGCTATATATCCTTGCTGAACATATTCTTGACGTGGAATTTGTCTACTCGAACCTATTTCATAACAGGTTATTGCATTTAGTGCAACAGTTGCACCGAGAACTAATCCGGCTCCCAATCCAATAAAGTATGATTTATAGTCTGACATTTCGTTTCCCCCCTTACATCTACGCCCGCTTGAATTCGCCGGCGATATCAATCAGATCGACGTGTCCCAGGAACAATCCCCGGCAGCAATATCTCTCCAATCCCAGCGCGTCCATCACTTTTCCGGGCTGTTCGCCCTTATTGACTTTCTCCTGGTACTCTTCCCAGAGATGCCCTACCGGCTTCCCGCAAGAGAAACATCTGATTGGAATTATCATTGTCCCACTCCGGCGAAACGATGGCCGGCTAAACATTTGTCAATTTTTATTATCATTTTTGTATCCTCATCTGTACGATTTCTGTCTTGATGCGCGGGCTTTTGAGTCGTTCGGTTTTCTGGTTTCTTTGCGCCGCACATCCGCAACCAGCAGCAGCCGGTCGTATTCATCGAAAGTTTTTTTTAATTTTGGATCGTATTCCACCAGCGCTCTGGCTACAGCTACCCTGATGGCATCGGCCTGGCCGTTTACTCCACCGCCTTCTACCTTGATCTTAAAATTTACTTTCTGCGCCTGCTCACTGGAAAGAGCAAGAGGCTCGTTAATTCTCATCTGTAATAATTCAGTTCCATAATTCTGCAGATATAACCCGTTAATCCGCACTTTTCCGGTCCCGGGAGTTAGCGTAGCTCTGGCAACAGCTTCTTTCCGTCTACCTTTAGTATGGATAATATCTTTTTTACTTATCATTTTATGCTACCTTCCCGCCCAAATGGCGGCACATTTCTCCGATGGTGGTATACTTTAAGTTAGGTAATTTTGATACTGATGCATCTTTTAATGTGATCATTTCCTGTCCGGAAAAAGATGCAGGGATTCCCCGATAACACATTACTCTCTTGAAAGCTTCCTTTCCGCGAGCCTGCTTCCAGGGCAGCATGCCCCTGATACTCCTTCTTACCCATCGTTCAGGTAATCTGCTGTGGGTCTGCCTCCTTGCCGGATGCCCTCCCCAGCCGCGTTTCTGTTTGGCGTCAGCAAAAGTGTTGATTTTAGCGCCGCTTATAACTACTTTTTCGGAATTTACTACTGCTACTTCTTCTCCCATCAATATATCTTTAGCTACCCGGGCGGCCAATCTTCCTAAAATCATTTTTTCGCCGTTATAAATCTTCATTATCCTAAGATCCTCACATTTTTACCTTCCGGATTATGCTTAAGAACTTCCTGGATGGATAAAGTTTTTCCTTTTGCGTCTTCAATTTTTTTCTTGGCTTCATCTGAGAAATTCAGCGCAGCCACTTCAACTTTTTTAGTCAAATTGCCTAAGCTTAACACCTTGCCGGGAACTACGATGGTTTCCCCGTCGCGGGCATATTTTTCAATTTTATATACATTAACTACTCTGCGCTGCCGTGTCGGTTTCTGCAGATCATGCTTTATCCGGGCCCAGAACTTGCTCTGCTGCGCTCTGCTTTCTATCTGAACCAGTAATTCTTTCAATTGATAATTAGTCGGACCGGTGCGTTTTACCATAGGTTCAGATTAATTTCTCCATTTCATCGATTTTTTCCAGTAATATCTCTGCGCTTTTGGCAAGCATCTCCTTGCAGCTCAGCTGCCCCCAGCTTTCAACGTTAAATATGATGTTGTCCGAATAGGTTACTGAAATTCCTTTGTCGGCTTCAGCATAAATTTCCAGTAATTTGCTGTCATAGACATTTTCCTGCACCATCTCAACGCTGTTTCCCTTGAATTTAAATACTCCGTCGGTGCACAAACTGGCTAATCTTTCTGGATTCTGCAATTTTCCCAGTTTTAATACCGGCTCTTTCTTGTAATGCGCTTTTCCAGGAGACCATTTGGTATGTTCCTTCCCTTGTCCCATGACCGCAGTCATAATCAGATCAATCTTCTGTTTGGACAGCAATTTGACTACCGGCATCTTTTCATACACAAAAGTGCATTTCGGGTCAGCGCTTTCTGCTTCTCCGGCATAGACATATCCTTTCTTGCTTGATTTTAATTTTAATTGTAAAGTGCAGGTGGCGCTTTTTTCATTTAGTTCATCTTGATTTTTCGGCAATCGGTAGCTCTTCAGGTCGGTTTTGATCGGGATAAGGCCCAGGCGCAGCGCCAGCATCTCGTCATGCAGAGCAGAACTGTTGTCCTTGACTTCGACATCTTCAACGGCGAGAGTAGGAACTTCTTCGATGATAAGCCTTCTGATAGTATTGGCAAAAACTTCATTGCCTCCTTTTAACAATAAGGAAATCTTCTTGTTCTTCTTGTCTTCTTTGATTTTTTCCAGTTTCATTTTAATATTTATACGCGTCTTCCTCTTCGTCCGCCTTTCATCCTGCACCCGTTATGCGGTTCAGGAGTGACTTCTTCTATTTTTCCGATGCGTAATCCGGTCCGTGATAATGCCCTGATTGCCGGCTGCGCGCCTGCTCCGGGATTGTTCGGTCCATTATGCCCGCCTTTTGCGCGGACTTTGATCATAAGGCCGTTGATACCTTTTTCCTTGCATATTTCTGCGACTTTCTTTGCACATCCCATGGCGGCAGTAGGAGAACTTTCCAATCGGTCAGATTTTACCATCTGTCCGCCGCTTGCCCGTGCGATGGTTTCAGTGCAAGTTATATCTGTGACCGTGATGATAGTATTGTTATACGAAGAATAGATATGCGCCACACCCCAGCGTATTTTATTATCCATCCGAGGCGGTATCCTTTCTTCTCTTTCCAGGATATTCATTTCTTTTTTCATGCTTTTACCTTACCGGGTAGCCGTTCAACAGCAGGTCCTTTTTTTTTCTCTTCTTTAACCGCCTCTTTTTTCTGCAATAACGCCCTTTCCGGATGTTCAGAATCAGCAAAGGGTGATTTTTCTTTGAAATTTACTGCGCTTTCTTCCGTCAAGGAAACCAGGTATGACGGAGAAGAAATTTCCTGCTCCCCCACCGTGACTTGGCGATGAACTATAAATTGCCGAGCTTGTTTCATTGACCGGGCCATTCCTTTCCTGAACAGGATGCTTTGCAGGCGACGTTCTAATATATCTTTAAGTTCTAAACCTAATATCTGGTCCAGCTCTGCGCCGACAGGGAGAAATCCCAGCTGCTGCAATTTTGTCAGCACCTGCACTTTTTCTTTCTGCGCCTGCGGATTAGTTCTGGTGGCGATAAGTTTTTTGGCGATATTTTTATACTTTGTCAAAAAGGAACTGGCGATATATATCTCTTTCTTCTTCACCAAGCCATATTCTTTTATGACTACTTTTTCTGATTCAATGCTTGCTTTCATCCAAGGATGTCTTGGAGTATTGTACTTTTTCCGAAGTTGTTTAGGATCTCCCATGTTTTAGTATTATTTCTTACCTTTTTCTTTACTGTCTTTACCGTCTTTTTTGGCGGCATCAGTTCCTGGAGCAACTTTTTTCTTTGCTACTCCCACCACCTTACCTTTATTCGTCCTGAAGTGTGATTTAGTTCTCTGACCGCGTACCGGCAATCCTCTCTGGTGTCTTACGCCGCGCAAGGTCTTGATTTTCTTGAGGCGTTTCAAGTCATTGTCTTTGACGAAGGCGATAGATCCGGTTATAATATGAAGATCTTCTCCGGAATCGTAATCTTTACGCCGGTTGAATAGCCAAGAAGGAATATCGAATTGGGCCGGATGCTCGATGATCTGGTTTAATTTTTTGATTTCTTCATCAGTTAGATTGCCTGCTTTTTGCTGCTTGTTGATGCCGGCTATGATACATACAATATCAGCGAAATTGATGCCCAAGCCTTTAATTTTAGTAAGAGCGTAACGGATAGGCCTGTCACCTGGAATATCTACGTTGACAATACGTACTATGTGTTTGTAATTTGGTTTTTGTTGTTCAACCATTTTATATAATATCCATTTTATATAATATCCAAGAAAAAGCCTAAATGCTGATATTTAGCCCTAAATGCATGAAAACTATTGTTTTCAGCACGTAAATGAAATCTTTGCTTCATTTACTGCGCCTTTTGACTCGGACTTGGATAATGCTTGATAAAGGGGGTTATTTATAAAGATTACGGTTTAGATGCGGGTGTCGTATCCTGAAACTATTTCCCTTCGGTAGAAAAATTCGTTTCATTTTATTA
>JBBSYZ010000036.1:0-3458 GCA_038045005.1 Nanobdellota archaeon
CGTTCATCAATTCATCAGCGTGCAGCATCGTGCCGGGCTGAAGCTGTCGGTAAGCATCGCGCAAGTTTTCGGTAATGGTTTCCAAAGTCATGGTAAATTCCCCCCTGATGATTATACAAATGTAGTTTCGCTGCTATTTTTAAATTCTACCATCAAAATCGTCAGAAAAAAGATGAAAAAAGGGGCTCTAAAGAGGGGGTGAGGGTGGTAGAACTATCTGTAGAGCCCCTGCTCGCATCGTTATCCGGCAAACGTGTTTTTGCCAATTTACTAGTAAAACACCACAGGTATATAAATATTACTATTTTGTATACTGGTTGCTGAAAAGTAGAAAAAGATGCCGAAAATTTAATATACTATAGCGGCTATAGCCGTTATGGAATGGCAACGACAATCCAGATCAGCAAGGAAACAAAAAGCCTCATCAGCACGTTTGGCACGAAAGAAGATACGTACGAAGATATAATTAGAAACATGTACAACCTAGCGGTTAAAGAGCAATTAAGAGAATTCCTGCTCTCATCAGAAGATGCCATACCTATAGATGAAGCGATACGAAGAACTAAGAAAGAATGGCAAAAGTAGAGATTGCTCTTTCGCTATTTGAGGAGATTAATAAAAAGTTTAAGCAACAAAGTGTCGAAGTTTTAGAACGTTTAAAGTCGCTCGAATCTTCCCCTCACAAAGGAAAAATTCTAGGAACTATGGGAGGCATAGTCATCAATGAATTGAAGTATGAGAGCTTTCGTTTTTATTTTATCACGGATGGATTTAAATTAAAGTGCATGGATCAAGAAAAACTGGTCGATCTTCTTTTGCGTTTTGTTAGAATGTCTGATAAAAGGCATCAGCAGCAAACTATTGATGAAATAAAGCGGGTGCTAAGGGTCATGGGGGCAGATGGGTTTTAACAGCACGAGCTCCAGTAATAGGATATGTTTTTTAATCCTTCTTTCCAAAAAATTCCTTCAGCAGTTTCCGATAATCCTTAGTAACCCGCAATCCTTCGCTGGGCAGACAGCTATAATAATTCTGCCAGGCAAAGCGCTCGTCCAAGTAAATAACCGCCCCCTTATCAGTTTCGCTGCGGATACACCTTCCTGCTGATTGTATGCATTTAGACATCGCCGGAAAAATATATCCATAATCCCAGCCCCGGCCGAATTTTTCTTCGTAATATTTTATAGTTTCTTTAGTTTTCAGATCGGGCCTGGCTAAAGGAAGCCCGACCACTACCGCCCCGTTCAATAAATCTCCAGGAAGATCGACCCCTTCAGCAAAATTAGCCCCGGTAACACCCAGCAGCATCCCCCCGCGCTCTTTCTCATCTTTGAATTTCATCAAAAATAATTCTTTGTCTTCCACTGTCATTTCTTTTTGCTCCCAGAATCTCTTTTTGCCGGCCGCTATGAATTCCGCAATTTTATCACGCAGTGAATAGGACGGAAAAAAAAAAGCTATATTTCCAGGAACGCAGGAAGATATCTCTGAACAGATTTCGGCGATGCGCTTGTACATGGCATCGCCGCGCAAATTAAATTTAGTGCTGGTCTCAGGAATGACCATGCTTAGTTTATTTCCGGGAGGAAAGGAAGACGGATAATCCTTCTCCACGCTGCGCGTTATCCCCAGAACATCCCGATACATGAACAGCGGGTTTAAAGTTCCGCTCATGACTACACCGGCATAAATATTCTTGAAAATATCTTCCGTGATCAGGCGCGGATCGAGGCAGGCATAACTCAATTCTAAAAAAGAAGATATTTTTCCTTCCCGTTCGGCAACCATGCGCACAAAACCTTTATCGTCACCTTTCCATGCTTCCAGAAACGCAGCTACTCCTCCCAGATAACTTTTCTTCTGCTTCCGCCGAACTTCTTCCGCCGCCAATTCCAACTCATTGATAAATTCATCGTAACCGACGAAAGAAGTTATTTTAGATATAAAATCGTTTTTAGCGATCATTTTCTGTTTCATCTCTTCTTTCCCGTCAAAACTGCCAAATCCTTCCAGGACGCGCATCAATTCCTGCAGCCAGAAAAGCAGACCATTATAATTGAACCTCTTGGCTTCCATCACCGCATTCTTGACCGTGATGCCGGACAGCGCAGAACTGGCCATATCGGTGACCCGCGCCGGAAGATTATGCCCTTCATCAACTATGAGGATGATGTCTTTTAATTCCGCATCTAATTTTCCAAAAAGATTGCCGCGGATAAAAGGATTGAATAGATAATAGTAATCTCCGATAAAAACATCTGCTTTCTTGGCTAAAGCGAGAGAAATTTCATAGCCGCACATGCGCTGTTCGCGGGAAAAAGATATGATCTCGGAATTGTGCAAAGGCCCTTCTTTAGCCAGATCCAGAAGAACTTTTTTTCCTTCGACGGTCAATTGCTGCTTATCCTTAAAATTGTTATAAAACTCACATTCACCGCGTTCCACGACCGTCTTGCAGAATTCATTGAATTCATTGCCGAACAGGCCGGCGATATCCTGGCTGCACATCCAGCGCTTGCCGAACATATCCACGGAAGAAAAACTCGCCCCTTTTTTTTTTATGAGTTTCAAAGTGTCGATAGCCAAGGCGTGCTGGGTATGCCGGTTAGTGAGAAAAAAGACGCGTTTCTTTTTTTCCAAAGCATGAAATAATGCTACTGATAGGGCGGCGGCAGTTTTTCCTGAACCGGTCGGCGCATTGGCAAGAAGAATTTTTTCTTCACGGATGGCTGCGTCCAAATCCTGCAGCAATTGTTCTTGCCCCGGCCTGATTGCGGAATGGGGAAAAAAATCTTTGGGATCAGAAGCCATCCATCGCTGGCAGAACAAAAAGTATTAAAAGTATTCTCTTGTGAAGACTATATGAGACTTTGAATATTTTTCAAAGCTTCAGGGCGGAGATCAGGAAATATTTTCTCTATAGCGCCGCTCTTCCAAAAAGTTTATATAAAGGGTTGTGTTGCAAACTATCTATTGAAATAGATAAATGTTTAAATATAAGACTGAAACTTGATGTTTCAGAGGGCTGATAGATAGGTTTAGGGGTGTGAAAATTGAATAAGACAAAAAATAACAAACCCATCTTTGATGTCTTCTTTAGGGAGAAGCCGGCAATGATGTTGGTAGAGTTGAAGAACGCTAATTCCAACGTGTATGCATCGGTGTTGGCCAAGCAGATTGACTGCACGTATTCTCATGTGGTAAAGATATTACAGGAGATGCAGAAATCTGATTTGATCCGCTTCAAGAAAGAAGGAAGATTGAAGCTGCTGGAACTGACTAAGCGCGGACATGAGATTGCGTCTAATATCGAAAGCATCAGGACGATGCTGTGATTTTATTTTTTTTATTTTATTATTGGTCTGGTTGAACTTATTTCTCCATAAGGGATTATTTTTAACCCAGATACACTCACCTTATCGTGATATGTTGTTTCTTCTAACCCTTTTAATGAGTTC
>JBBSYZ010000037.1:0-6032 GCA_038045005.1 Nanobdellota archaeon
ATGTTAAGAGGAAAGAACTACTCCTATTTTAATCTGCCGATTAAGAAACAGTGTCCCTAAACGTAATGTTTATATATTTAGCAGCCCCTTCCTTTCCTATGGATCTGCGCGAACTTAAGAAGGAAGTCCATGCCCTGCCCAACTTTTCTGAACACCTGCAGAAATTCCAGCAGAATTGGATAAAGCCTGTCAGAACCAATACCAATAAACATCTTCCTTTCCTGCAAAAACTACCTGAAGAAAAAAAACAGAAAATCAACGACATCTTATACGCTGTCCAGAAAACAGTTAAAGAATTGGAATACGCGCAGGTATTGAACCAGAAATTGCAGGAATATTCCCGACACCTGATCGAACTTAAACTTACCACGCTCAACGGCGATAAGGCCAAAGCTAATTATCTTACCAATCTCCTGCTGCATGACGAATTTGTAAACACCCCGCATCTCATCGAAGATATAAAGTCTTTGGAAAAAAATCTTAAATCGCTTTCTTGCAAATATCACCACGCCAACAGCCTTATCCAAAAAGAAGCGCCGCTGGAAGAAACCGTGCAGTTCATGCATCTGCCGCATCAGGAACATCTGCAAAAACTTCTCCATACCGCAAAAAAACAAAAGATGCTGGTCAAGGGTTTAGGAGAACATTTCATCGCTCTCGCTAAAGAGACGAGGAGGAGAAAATGGAACTGAATTTTGTAGCGGGCATCGCGGGCGTAATATTTATTCTTGCCGCATTTGTATTAGATGAATTTTATAAAAGATTCAACTCCGAGACGGTGCTTTACAATCTTCTCAATATTGCCGGCTCCGGCCTGTTGATGTATTATGCGTACTCTCTTCAGAGCTGGCCGTTCTTATTCCTGAATGCGATCTGGATGGCAGTAGCGATGATAAAGACAGTAAAAATTATCTGGCATTAACGCACCGCAGTGCGAAAACGGAAATTGTTGGTTGGAACATTGCCGCTGGGCTTTTTCTCAAACCTCGCCTGTATGATCCTTTTCTTCTCTTTCACTAATTTTTCATCTACAGAAAAATAGGCAACTACCTGAAACTCTAAAGGCCGGGCAGGACTTACCGATTCCCGCAGCGGTTCAAAATAATAATCCGCGTATCCATAGAAACCGAATTGTATTTTGAGATAACTCTCTGCTGCTTTTACCGCCTCAGTCTTGCGCAATACATCCCTCATCCTGACTCCCTGGACATAGCTGCCATCAGATTTAGGCACTCGGACATTTTCCTGCACTATTTCGGCATCGTAAGGATGCTCTGCCATCTTTACCAATTCTTGTCCGATATCTATCTCTAAAAGCTGCTCCAGTTCTCCTACTGCAATAAGACCATTTCCCCGCTCTTCCCAAGTATGATTCTGGAAAGCGTAAATGCCAACGCGATGCCCAACCAGCCGGGTATGCCGTCTTGCCAGTGAAAATTGTTCTTGAAGCGAAAGGCCTTCCGCCGCCATTTTTCTGAGAAAAGATGAAGACTCATAATCAGAAAGAATCTGCCGGTAATACTCCCGGTTATCTGCCCATCGTTCGTTAGGAAAATACGCCCCAGACCATAATTTTACCATATCATAAAAAAATAATATCAATCTATTTAATTTTTTCTATAATCGGTTTAATCTTTATTTTCTCACCGGCACCATCATCAGCAATGGACGCAAAGGGATATAAGTGACAATCTCAGTACGGGCAATATGGACCTGATGCCGGGCTTCGATATACCATTTTCCGGCGATTTTGATCGCATCGCAATCATAGATCAACTTTCCGCCATCGGTATTTCCCACTACATAAGCTAAAGTCTTTTTACCTGATCTGAAAGTGATTTCTGCCCTTTCCCGGACTAAAAGAGGAGCGGAAGTATCTTCGATGATCGGCAAGGCATCCAGCAAAACATCTAAACCCATCAGACACCCTTCCCCTTTTTCCCGTAATCGCAATACTTCTTAATGGTACAAAGATTACATTTAGGGTTGATTGGGACACAAATACTCTGTCCATGACCGACCAGCAGCCTATTTACATCTATCCATAGAGTTTTGGGGATAACTTTCTTCAACGCTTCTTCAGTCTCTTCCGGATGAACAGTTTTCACCCAGCCTAAGCGGTTTGAAATCCTGTGCACGTGGACATCTACCGCAATAGCCGGCTTCTTGAAAGTGTATGCCAGCACGCAATTGGCGGTCTTTCTCCCCACGCCGGGAAGCGAGACCAGCCCATCAAAATTATCCGGAATTGTCAGGTTATATTTTTCTAAAATTATCTTACTTAATCTCTTTACATTCCGCGCTTTGACCTTATAAAATCCGATGCCGTACAGCTCTTTTTCTAATTCTTTTATCTCTAATTCAACCAAATCTTCCGGAGAAGGATATTTCGCAAATAATCTTTTTACGATAGGTATAGTGGTTGAATCTTTAGTGCGGGAACTTAACACTGTCATTACCAGCATCTGAAACGGCGTATAGTGTTTCAATTCTTCCAGCATAGTAAGCTGATGTGTCTTTTCAAGCAGAGAAAATACTATTTTTACTTTCGGAACCGAAGTCATATCTTCTAAAAGTTATGCAAGCTTTAATATTTTGTGAATATTTATATAATATTTAAGTTTATAAGCAAAACATATGGATATCCAACTGCCTGGCTACGAAACCGCATGTAAGAATGAGGTCTATCTGAGAGATGACGGATTTATCACGGAAGATTCGATGCCGCTAACAGAGGTTTTATTGCTCCGCCGTTACACCCTGCCCAGCGAAGAACAGATGGAAAAATATCTGGTCAAGACCATAAATAATTTAGCTGCGCAAAAAGCGCGTTCAGTTCCGGTGCCTTCTCCCGTGGAAATGGCTATTGAGAGATTGCTGCTGCCGGAAACCTGCCGGCATCTAGGTATAGAGAAATGTCCGGAATGCCTTAACCGGATCAAGAAACTATCTCCCGCATTAAATGTAGAAAAGTGGAATAAGCTGCCGCAGTATCTGGAAGCGCTTTACGGCGTTATTCCCGCTGATTTACGGGAAGATAACCTGGCTACCGGCCATGCCACACAAGGAAGTGAATACGAAGCTATATTATTTCTACCCGACTTTATCCAACATGGCATCGGGTTTAAATTTTCCCTGTCAGTGGAATTGGAAGACGGCGCTTTTCCACGTAATTATAAGAAAAAGACCCATTCCGGCGGCATGGCAAATCTGCATGCTTTAGAAAATATTGTGGAAATACTTAAACACAATTTTGATACGGCCGGACGGATTAAAGCCCTCAGGGACCGATCTAAACAAATATTAGGAATGATGACCATCGAGACGCTGCAAAATTATTCTAAGGAGCTGAACTACCTTAGCGCTGAACATACGGCTAAAACAAGCAAAGCAGCGGAACCGGAAGAGATACCTGAAACTATCAAACCAGAAACCGGAGAAAGAACACCTCAGAAAGAAAGAACATTACCTCTATTCGCTCTTGAACATTTTAAAAAGAAACCAGATAACCAACCTAATTGATCACGGTTAAATCACCATTAAATATCAGTTAAAAAAAATATATCAGTTAAAAAATTGAGTGGATATTGCCACTCTAAACAAAAACATTCTACATGAATACTATTCTACATGAAGACCAATACAGATCCCAAAACTAAAATTGTCCCCCTTACGCAGAAGGACAATACCTTTTCATAATGTTTTTTCCAGCGTTGCCTTTTCATATCAGAAGAACCTTCCTTACCTTCCACCGCATGCTTAAGCAGCGAACTCAAAAGGTTGAACAGCACGGCTACGCCGATGAAAATCAGCATGGCTGCTGCGCTATAGTACAGCATAAGCGGAAACACGATGCTGCGCATGAAATCGCCTGCAAACAGGTCTCTCAGCAGATAAAACGAGCTGCCCACGCCGGCAAGAGTGAATATGGCGCCGAGTAAACCGATAATCAGAATGCCTGCCGGTGAAAGGACATAAGCCAGAACTTGTTTCACATAATTCCTTAGATCATGCGGCATGACCAGTTCCCAGGTGGTGAAAAAAGACTGTACGCCGGCAAGACCAAACAGCATAGCTGCTATACCCACGCTTTTATAGAACAGATAATGCAGCTGCGAATCATAGAAAGATGAAAACATGCCCAGACCGAACAAGAGGTAAGCTATAAAAATTCCGGCAATGTAGTAAGTGCTTGCTTTGATGATCTCTTCCTTGCTCTTGGTGGCGGAAAGGATGGCCAAAAACAGTAGCATTAAAGCTACCATGCCGGGCGCAAACATATTGCGCAGTGCATCGCCGGTTATCAAAGAAAAATTTAGAGTGCTGAGAATATTAGGAGTTTCTCCCTCGCCTAAAATTCCTACTGCCTGCTGCTCAGGAGACAGCGAAGGGCAGTTCGGATCAGAATTGTCTTTAACCCGCTCTTCCAGCAGGGAAGTAATAGCTTTGGAACCCACCAGATAATTTCCTTTCATGAACACTGCCGGGATCGAACGCGATTTTTTCTCGATGCCGTAAGCAGCATAATACTGCTGCAGCAGCTCAAAATTCTGAAAATTATGATATACCTCATATCTTTGCATCTGTAAGTGAGGATAAGACTGTTCCAATCCGAAAACAGTCGCTTCAGCGGCAGTGCAGTCTTCACATTCCTGCCCGTAAAAATAATATATGCAGTCGTTTTCCACTTCCTGCGCTAACGCAAAAGGGATAAGCAACATAGCAACAAATAAAAGTATTATCTTTGACATATTCACCACTTTTATATACCTTATTATATACCTAAGTATACATAAGGCAGAATGGTTTTATAAAGCTTTTTGTTGACAAAGATAAATAATTCATAAAATATAAAAGCTAAAGGCTGAATACGATTAAATATGAAACATACTGCGCTTGCCTTATCAGCTTTTCTTGCTGGCTGTGGTGCTTCCGTGCCTTCCGCACCGGTTGCTTCTACTGAACTGATGCAATGTGCTCCCGAACGAACACTGCAGGATGAATTAAATAGTGTCTATGTGACGTTGTCAACTAGATATACACCCTTCCAGACAATTATTTATGGAGATATGTCCCACTTTTTTGATGTTAGAGCAGATGCTGATGAAAAATATCTGTGCTCCTATGATTCCTGCGGATTAAGATTTGATTTATATCATGGTGATCCTTTCCATCAAAAACCAGGCGACATCTCCCTTCAATTCAAAGATGGTGCGCCTTTTACAAGTTTAAATTCTGTCACCATTTGCCGATACGACAATACGGTTAGTAGAAGAGTATGTGAACCGCTTTCAAATACAAAAGACATGAATTTTCTTCACGAAACTTATGAAACATTGATTCAAACAACCATAGATCACTTCAACAATCAAAAAGATCTCGCTCTGGAAAAAAAACTCATGGATGCATATGATGTCATACGTTTAAATGAAGGTTATTAATGGTTCTCGAATTAACCCAAGAAACCTTTCAAAAGGAGGTTATTGAATCTAAACTTCCGGTCATCGTAGATTTCTGGGCTTCCTGGTGCGGCCCCTGCCGGATGTTAGCTCCCGTATTTGAAGAGACCAGCAAGGAATATGCCGGTAAATTAAAATTTGCCAAGATTTCCACGGAAGACCATCCGAATATCGCTTCTGAACGTATGGTCACCGGAATACCCTGCCTAATCATATTTAATCGCGGGGAAGAAATAGGCAGGATCGTAGGCTTTATGATGAAACCGCAGCTGAAACAGAAAATAAATGCGGTTTTAGATAAGCTATAAGTAGCCGCCGATGAAAAACAAACTTCTCGCTTCCGGACTTTTGAGCCTGATTTTTACAACTGCTGATGCAACGGGAGAAGTAATGCTTTCTCCGCCGGACATAAGAACTGTATGCAGTGAATGGGTCGACGAGGTCCAAACCTGTGAAGAGTATTACAATGATAAAAAGACTTCCGGAATAACCAAGAGATATCGCGACAAATATCTGCGGGGATACACTCACCTTATCGTGATATGTTGTTTCTTCTAACCCTTTTAATGAGTT
>JBBSYZ010000038.1:0-3030 GCA_038045005.1 Nanobdellota archaeon
AATTCTTTGATATCGTATTCCTTACTTTTTGCAAATACACCACGAGTCAGGCGGATCAACGATCCCTGCTTAGCATAGTATTTAACCTTTGAGAGGAGATTGACCGTATTCGTTTCCTCCCAAATCAAAGCAATATCCTTTATCGTCAGGATTGTCTTTGGAGACTCGTATAATTTGGCAATAAGGTTGTCGGTAGCCATATATCAATATGTTTAATGGAAAGGTGATATTTCCACCTCTCCATTGTATGTCTTTATATAAAGCAAGTCAAATCGGCGTTGTGAATTGGAATACGCTTGCAGTAATCGTATCAAGTTGATACGATTACAGCAATAAAATGATACGAAAAAAATGAATATCGCGAAGCCATGCTGGTATTCTATGAATTGAATTCGGCGATGCCGTTTAAAAAGATTTTTATCAGCCAGTATGATTTCGCGGCGCAGAATTATGCCGTTACGTAACTTACGACAAAAAGTCTTTGTTCTCATTTCGCTTCTTATCGTTACAGCGTTTCTTTTTCTACATAAAGGGAATCAACCAAAGCAATCGTCCGACACGCAACTTGTCACATCCGCGACTGAACAGAGTCTCATCACGCGCGTGGCGCCCGCGGGTATGCGCGAATATCGGAGCACCGCGTATCATTTCTCGCTTTTCTATCCGCAAGAACTCTCCGTGAATGAACGCTCCGAAGGAGGCGGGGCTGTTACGCTCACATTCCAGAACGTTGAAAAGGCAGAAGGTTTTCAGATATTTATTGTGCCCTACGCCGAGACGCAGGTGAGCGAGGAGCGCTTCAGACAAGATGTTCCATCGGGCGTCCGTGAATCTCTGACGAATGTCGTGGTTGACGGAGCCACCGGAGCCGCGTTTTACAGTACCAGCATTGCCCTCGGTGCCACACGCGAAGTGTGGTTTGTGCACGACGGATTTCTCTATGAAGTGACAACGCTCAAACCGCTTGATACCTGGCTTGGCAAAATCATCCAAACGTGGGAGTTTATTTGATTACTGGGGTACAATAAAGCTATGTTAGGACCTTTTAATACACTTCGCGTCTCTCTTCTTTTAGTCTTCTTTTCCCTTTGTTTCTTCCTTCCCTCTGTCCCGACCGCCCACGCAGGTGTTGCCACAGGGCTGGTTGGCTACTGGACATTTGACGGCAAGAACACCAATTGGACTTCTGCTACAATCACCACAATGCTATGAAAGTCAACGTCAAAAAAGGCAAGGTAACGATACCAGACAACCATATCGCCTTTTATCAGGCACCGGACGGATCGGTACATATTGAAGTTCTCTATGCCGAAGAAAATATCTGGCTGACACAAAAGCGCATGGCAGAACTTTTTGATACGACAGTGCCAAATGTCAACATGCATTTGAAAAATTTGGCTGAAAAGAAAGAAATAGATGA
This sequence comes from Nanobdellota archaeon, assembly GCA_038045005.1. Classification (GTDB taxonomy): domain Archaea; phylum Nanobdellota; class Nanobdellia; order Woesearchaeales; family GW2011-AR9; genus JACPIL01. The sequence continues at coordinate 1,421 of JBBSYZ010000038.1, forward strand.
ACATTCAGTCATTAAGGATTTCTTAACAACTGCCTCAGACGGCAAACAATATAAGACGAAATTCTATTCGCTGGAAGCGATTATCGCCGTAGGATATCGGGTAAATTCAGAACGTGGTACGCAGTTTCGCCAATGGGCAACGGAAATTTTAAGAAATTATATTCACAAGGGTTATGCTCTGGATGTTAATCGGATGAAATACGGTTCTCGTTTTAGCACCAGATATTTTGACGAATTATACGAAGAGGTCAAAGATATTCGTACGAGCGAGCGGATGATGTATCAAAAAATTACAGATATTTACGCAACGGCGATTGATTATTCTCCCAAGGCCAATGAAAGCAAAGAATTTTTTGCGACGGTTCAAAACAAACTCCATTTCGCTATAACCGGTAAAACGGCGGCAGAAATTATTGCTGATCGGGTAGGCAGTAAAAAAGAAAAAATGGGATTAACTTCGTGGCGGCGTTCTCCAAGCGGTAAAATTATGCCAAGCGACACAGTTATTGCAAAAAATTATTTGGATAAAAAAGAATTAACGCATCTCAACGACATCGGCAATATGTATCTTGATTATGCCGAATTACAAGCGGCACATGGCAGGGTGATGACTATGAAAGATTGGGTGGAAAAACTCAATGCTTTTCTGAAATTCAGCGAGTACGAAATTCTGACGAACGCGGGGAAAATCAGTCATGAAGTGGCAGAAATGCTGGCGTTGAACGAATTTGAAAAATATCGCAAAGAGCAAGATAAAAACTACATTTCCGATTTTGACAGGGAAGTGAAGAAATTATACAAAAAAACACCATGAAAAATCTTTTTCTCACACTCCTTATACTTTCTACTTTATACCTTATACCAGCACCATCTCACGCTGCGCTCTCCGACGGCCTCGTCGGCTACTGGACCTTTGACGGGCCGCACACGAGTTGGACTTCGGCGACCGCAGGGACAACGAAGGATTTGACGAGTAATGGGAATACCGGCACCATGACCAATATGTCCCAGTCCACTTCTCCAGTTATTGGCAAAATCGGCCAGGGATTGAAATTTGATGGAACTAACTCTTTTGTGAACACAAACAGCGGGACGGGTATTATTGATGCACAACAAAGTGTAACTATATCAGCATGGGTGTACCCCACGTCAGCGGGAAGTTATCCAGGGATAGTTGTAAAAAGTAGTGCATGGGCTGAAGTTACTGCTAAATACGCGTTGGAATTATATTCCAACACTCTACGGCCGAAGGTATACATGGGAGGGACTGGAACCACCGAAGCTAGTGCCATTCCTTTAAATAAGTGGACCCATATAGTGTTTACCAATGGTCCAGGCGGTTATGTTATTTATGAAAACGGAGCTTCTAATGTGAATGGGGGAGCACTTCCGGCTCCAACAACGTCTAGTGACTCATGGAAAATTGGAGCATGGGTTACTTCGGGTGGGAGTGGGTTTTTCCCGGGAAGAATTGACGATGTCCGTATCTACAATCGTGCGCTCTCGGCGAGTGAAGTCAATCAGCTCTACAAATTCGGCGCCGCCAAGCTCGCCGTCTCGCCCGTTCAATCCCTCACCTCCGGCCTCGTCGGCTACTGGACCTTTGACGG
>JBBSYZ010000038.1:3130-6269 GCA_038045005.1 Nanobdellota archaeon
CGGCCTCGTCGGCTACTGGACCTTTGACGGCAAGGATACGAATTGGAGTACAAACAAGACGAACGATGTATCGGGACAAGGGAACACGGGTACGATGGTTTCAATGTCGACCACCACCTCTCCCGTCGTCGGCAAAATCGGCCAAGCTTTGCGTTTTAATGGGGGTGTTAGTAATGCAAATGGAAGTTATATTGATGTCACAAACCAAGCATCATTCAATTTTGAAAGAACAAATTCTTTTAGTAGTTCAGTATGGATTAAACCTCAAACACTATCATCCACCATCCAGCACATTGTCGGTAATTTAGGAAATACAAGTCCGTATCGTGGTTGGGAGCTATGGATTGATTCAGCGGGAAGGGTGAATCTAACATTAGAAAGCACATATCCGACAGATCAATTGGCTGTTCACACTAATTCAGCGCTATCGTTGAATAAGTGGCAAAATGTTTCCTTTACATACAACGGTACCAGCGCACCGTCTGGAGTCACTATATATGTCAATGGAATTTCGCAAACATTAACAACCGACCAAAATACTCTTTCTGCAACGATTCAAAATAGTGTTGATTTTGGGATTGGACAAAGAACGGACAACATCGGCAGCAATTCACGGCCATTTACGGGTTTTATAGACGATGTACGTGTCTATTCACGCGCGCTCTCGGCAAGTGAAGTCAATCAGCTCTACAAACTCGGTGCCGCTGTTTCTCGCTGATTCAGAGGTGTCAAGGGCGCCCCTTGCCATACTTGCCATATGGCATAGCAAGTTAACAAGGGCGTCCCTTGGCACAACTATCCACATCCCGAGTTGGACTTTAAAGTAGGATGATTTAAAATGAGGAGTATATTCCTAAGATTTAATTTTTGTCGAAATATGGCTTTAATAAAGCGCTATTTGGAAGAAAAGATTTCAAGAAGTTTGGGAAAGAAGAAAATCCTGATCATATATGGAGCGAGGCAGGTGGGCAAGACAACGCTGGTCAAAAATTTCCTAAATGGATTACCTCAATGTGTATATCTGAATGCTGATTTTCTTGACGATGCAGAGAAGCTCGCAGAGCCGACGAGAAACATGGTCAAGCAATTTGAAGGTAAAAATCTTTTGGTCATTGACGAAGCACAAAGAATTGAAGATATCGGGCTTAAGCTAAAAGTGATATTTGATACATTGCCGAACCTGCAAATTATCGCTACGGGATCATCTGCGTTTGAACTCTCTAATGTGGTTAATGAACCGCTTACCGGCAGGTATTTTTCTTTCAATATGTACCCCGTTTCTGCTGCTGAAGCAGAATCTGCGGGACTTTTTGATATAAATAGTTTTTTGGCATACGGCTCCTATCCAGAGGTTGTCACAACGCGAGACAACTCTACCAAGCAACAAATAATTCAAAATATTGCATCCAACTATCTTTTCAAAGATGTTTTGAATATTGAATACATCAAAAATTCCCGCTCTCTCGGAGCTTTGCTGAAAGCGCTGGCCCTTCAAGTGGGATCAGAAGTTTCTTTAAATGAATTGAGTAATACGCTTAATCTGGATGCCAAGACAATTATGAGTTACTTGGATATTTTAGAAAAGCTTTGCATCATTTTCCCGCTTAAGCCTTTCTTTTCAAACAAAAGAAAATCAATTTCCAAGTTGAAGAAATATTATTTTTATGATCTTGGCGTAAGAAATGCCGTCATTGATGACTTTGCTCCAGTAGAAAGCCGAAACGACCTCGGAGCTTTGTGGGAGAATTTCTGTATTGTGGAAAGAATGAAGCGTAACGATACTGCTGGCCGCAGAGTCAATTATTATTTTTGGCGTTCTTACCAGAATGAGGAGATTGACCTGATTGAGGTTGAAAATGAAAATATGTACGGTTTTGAGTTTAAGTGGAAAGGACAATCACTAGATAAAAAAATAAAAGAGATTTATCATCAAGATTTAGCAGGGAAGGGTGATTTGGAAGTGGTTTGCCCCGATAATTTTAGGAACTTTGGAATATGATTTCAAGGGACTCATCGACGACCCTAGTATCGCAACGTTTCGCGTTGGCTACGGGGCAAGCGTGCGCATCTACCCCAGTAATAGAGCGAAGCTCACTACGGGGCAGGCAACCGCGCGCTGTTTACCCCGTTAAACTTGAGCGAAGCGAAACTGTTTAACTGGGGTCGGCGGGGGAGGTGACACAGCTCTACCCTCCTTCGTCCGTCTACTGACGGACTATGGAAGGGCAAGCAAACTCGGTGCCGCTGTTTCTCGCTGATGCAGTCGCGGCGCCACTGCGGCGCCGCGCGTCTTGCATAATGTCCACTCCATCGGCATCGCGCGCGCCGAAGAGAATGATACAATTTAGTCATGAAAACTGAAGTTCAAGAAATGATTTCGTCACAATCACTAGTCGGTACCGTACACCGTTTCGGTGAAAAGGGCGTGCTCTACGAAGTGGTGCGTCCTGTTGATAATTCGTCAGTGATGATTCGTGTGCTGGACACAGGCGAGGAAACCGCGTACCCGGTTGCCGATGTGCGTAGAGACCCCACTGAATAACATGTTTGCGATTACATTCGATCTGGTGGTTGCCGAGACAAGTAAACGACACCCCAAGGGTGTTACTCAAGCGTACAACGACATCAACGGTACGCTTGAGCAGTTTGGATTTGAGAGAATACAAAGGTAGCGTCTATGTGACCAAGAGCGAAGACATGGCCAATCTTTTCCAGGCGATCATTGCTCTTAAAGAACTGGAGTGGTTCGCGCCGTCGGTGCGCGATATCAGAGCTTTCCGGATCGAACAGTGGTCGGACTTTACTCCTATTATTAAAAAGTAGACGACGTGCGCCCCATACCAAATCAGAGTACTGATTGGCTACGGGGCAAGCATCTACCCTTCGACTTACTCAGGACAGGCAACCGCGCGCTGTTTACCCCGTTAAACTTGAGCGAAGCGAAACTGTTTAACTGGGGTCGGCGGGGGAGGTGACACAGCTCTACCCTCCTTCGTCCGTCTACTGACGGACTATGGAAGGGCAAGCAAACTCGGCGCGTCAACCACCCGCTAACCCCACATTCACAAGCGCCGCTCCCACCAACCAAGGGGAGTCCTTGGCAGTGGCAGGACTTATCACCAAGGACTCCCCTTGGTGA
>JBBSYZ010000039.1:0-4369 GCA_038045005.1 Nanobdellota archaeon
AATAAAATGAAACGAATTTTTCTACCGAAGGGAAATAGTTTCAGGATACGACACACGCTCGGAAAGGGTTAGTGACCGAGGGTTTCATATTAGCCGTTCCTTAACTATCTTGTAAAGTTCCACTGCTCGAGATAATTCTTCTTTAGAGACACTCTGTTCGCTCAGAAAAATTTCTAAGTCAGAACGTGGATCTTCTCGGTAAGGAGATTTTTTCGGCGCGTGCGCCTCTGGCGCACCTCCACCACGTACCACGATGGAACGGGTGCCGTAGTTGAAGAGATGGTAGCCAACGGCTAGAGACCTGACGCTAAGCTTGAAGAGCGCCACCGCCCGCTCAATTGGTTGTTTTTCCGACGGAACAAAAATGCCCATCATCCCATTATAGTCAAATCTATCCTTCCCAAAACGGAAAGTTCTTTCCACATAGGTGTCTAATCGCTCTTGGCCGCCGTCCGCAAAGGCCAGCCAAACCGGACTGCTTCTTGCTTCTTCTTCTGTCAGTTCACGGCCAAGAATCAAATCCTTTTTGTTATATGCCCGTGCTTCGGAAATAGCATCTTTCAAAGGTAGCCCGCCAGTAGTTAATTTAGTTTGAGGTGTAACTGCGTGCAATCGCTCAGAGCGAGGCAGCAGATAGATTTCTTTCTCGGTTCCAGCAATGCCGAAATCGGTATCAAAGTAATTCTCCCAACGCAGAGGGTTGGAATTGACATCATTACGGGCATCCATGACATCTTCCGTGCTCCAGGGAGTCAAACCTGCTTTGCGTAATTCAGCCATTTTGGCACGATATTCCCCTTCAAACAGTTTTTGTCCAAGTTTTAATCCTAATTCTTGTGCTCGAGTCATTTTTATTTTCCTCCCTGTTTTACAGCTCTCCTTCAACTGTCACATTTACTTTAGATGCTTCAGTCACTTTGGAAACTCTTCCGATCAGATGGTTTATGCCGTAGCGTTCCGCCAGCCGGACTAACTCCATGTCGACTTCTCCGTCCAAGGCTACTGCGTAAATGCCGCCGTTCAGGCTTTTCACGGTCGAAGAAAGCTCGCTTAACGGAACTTTGCCGAAAACGTTCATCTTCTGGTCAAAAATGCAGGCACCGCGGGTTCCGAAAAGGTTTTCGATGGTCTCCTTGAAAATCTTCTTTTCATTGGGAGCCAACTGCTTATCTCGGATAGGCTGCGGACTTGATACTGGCCTTTGGTATCGGCTGCGGGAATCATTTCTTCGGTAACCGTTGCTATCGTCGCGCGGCTCGCGGTTGATTAACGGCTTATTCACTAACCGGTCAGATGGTTCTTTTAATGCTCCCTGATCATCAATACCCAAATCCAGCTTAGCCTGTTCAGCAGTGATCCTGCTGCGAAGGGCTTTGTGAATCTCTTTCTTGGCCAATTCTTCAACTTCCTTTCCGTCAGGCGCTTTGCAGACGAAATCGATATCGGCCACGCTCAAAAGTTCCCTGATGTTCAGGTCGCCGCCACGATCTCCATCAACAAACACGGTAATCGATTTGCCGCGGCTTAGATCTTTAATGGTCTGAGGGCAGGAAGTCCCGTTCATGCAGATGGCGTTTTTGAAACCTTGCTTTAACAGATTTAAGACATCAGCCCTTCCTTCTACAACAATTATCTCATCGCTGGTCTCGATGTCCGGACCGGCGGCTAGTTTTTCTCTGCCATATTCCACGACTTCTGTCATACGCACCGATTGCGCTACCTCATCAGACAATTCCTGAGAATCTGGAAGTGTATCCTGCATCAATTCACGCAGCAACGCTTTTGCTCTTTCGATGACGAATTGCCGTTTGCTGATTCTGATATCCTCAATTTTTTGAACTTCGACTTTGGCGTTGCAGGGGCCGATACGCTGGATAATCTCCATGGCCGCTGCTATGATTGCAGTTTCAGTCTTATCTAAAGAGCTGGGAATGATTATTTCTCCCTTAGTTTTCCCGGAACCGGTATTGACATTTACTTCGATCCTTCCTATCTTTCCGCTCCGTTGAAGTTCCCGCAGTTCCAGCTCGTTGCCCAGCAGGCCTTCGGTCTGCCCAAAGATCGCCCCTATGACGTCTGGTTTGTCTACGATACCATCGATGAAAATCGTTGAATGTACTATGTATTTAGCCGCAACTGGACTAATTTTTGCCATTTTATTTCCTCCGTTATCAATCTTAGAATGAAGTAGACTCAACCACTGATTACTAAAGGCTTCCGAAGCCCCGTACCGGTGAAATTATGAAATGGATGGTCAACTTTTTCTAAGTTGTTTGTGTTTATGTTTAATTTAATGCACTAAGAAAATAACTTTAGTTCATCCAAAAATCAATGGTTATCCAGTGATTATGATGAAATGTAAATGCTATTTTCTGGGTTGATGATTATGAAGCCCGCGTCACTAACCCCCGAGTTCACAGCTTGGCTATGCCGTATGCTCCCACGGGTACTCTCTGTGGCGGACTAATATGCGATTTATAGCCGTGAGTATATAAATGCTTTGGTTCAGAATTCTTATTCCGGTTAAAAAAAGACAAGCTTAAGAAATTGACTCAAACTGGCCCATCCAGCCTTAAGAAGGGGTAAAATATACTAAAGGATTGAAATTTTCGAACAAATTTCCCTCCTTTATATATACAAAGGCGCTAATGATAAGTTCGAATATTTAGTGCCTTTGGTATACGTTAAGAGTTAATGGTGAAACCCCTACGGTTCGCTATACAGTCTGCCCAAACAAGATCTCTTTTCTCTTACGTTCCAAATACTGATATACAGTCTTATGCATCGAGCCCTGCAGCAACATGGCCAGGGCTTCACGCGCCAGAGAAACATCCCCGCATTCTCCGATGATGCCTATGGTTTTTCCGTAAATGGAAACGTGGGTGCCCGTTAATCGCTCAATTTCAGCCCTTGCTTTTCCACCGGTTCCGATAACCCTTCCTTTCAATCGTTCCATAGTACTTTTGCTTTTGCCAGCCATATCTTTCATATCGATAATCTCCAGAACATAGTCCTGCTTCAGCAATAGTAAAGCCAGCCGGGGATTAAATCCTCGCGCGATAGCCCTGACAATCTCCTTAGTTATAAATAATAATAAGCCGTCATCCCCTATAATAGTTACATCTCCTTCTTTGGTAATATCTAATTTGCATTTTGTTTCTAGTTCAATCTCCTTTTTAGTCCCGCCGGCAGCGCCAATAAGCACTGCGACCCGTTCTTCCGGAATTTTCAGCTCGTAAGAAAATTCTTCAGATGCTTCAGTTTTCGTGTTCATATTGGTCCTGTTTCGACTATGTTTTTTAATATTTTCTCTTCATTTTCTTTCAAGCCCAATTTGGAAAAAAAATTAAGTATGTTCCGGATGTCCCGCTCCAATAATTCCTGAGAGTTGGGTGTTTTTGTTAAGGTAGCCTGAGAAAAATCAATAAAGTATGGTTTTTCTTCGTAATTGAGGATGTTAAAAGGCGATAAATCGCCATGTATCAGACCGGCGGCATATAATTTTTTTATATCTTTGATAATTAAAGAGAGAAATTTTTCGGCATCTTTAGGTTTCGCGTCTTTCAACATGGGCGCCGGTTCTTTATCCCCGATCATCTCTTCCACTAAAATATGATTCATGACTGCGATTGGTTTTGGCGCTCTGATCCCTGCTTCCTGCGCCCGCATCAGGTTTTTGTATTCTCTTTGCGTCCAAGCCAGAATGATCTGCCGGGGATGCTTCTTCATGAATTCGTACCGTGAATCTTTCTTGATATAATCAAACATGCGGTTAAAATCGCAGTTCTGGATGCGGTAAATCTTGACGATGACCTTATCCTTTCCTTTGCTGGCCAGAAAAACATTGCTTTCCTTGCCCACGATGACCGGGCTTATCAGCTCATCGAAGTGATCCCTGCTTTGAAGCTCAAATAAAGTCCGGTTGGTAAATTCATCAAAAACGCCTTTAAGCGTCTTAAACCGTTCCTGATAAGTTAAAGTGGTCATTTATTAACTTAAAAACGGTAGTTCTTTAAAAAAGGTTCTGTTAACTACTGGCCAGTAATATCTATCAAAATATTTATATACTAGTACCCCTGTGCAGTTGTTAAACACCTCTAAACCACCTCTTTTCGCTTGAAGGAGATTTATATTTCCTTTGAGCGGACCAAAGGCGAAAGCCTTTGGCTCCTCAGCAAGTTCTTAGGCTTCGGCTTAAGGGTTTGCTGGGGGATTTTTTATAATCTAAATTCTAAAAGAGCAATCAGATGATTGTTTCTAATTTCGCCCGAAAAGATAGATTTTACTTTAAAGAATTATTCTCTAATCTAAAGGGTGTGTTATCCCGAAACTATTTCCCTACGATAAGCTTTTTGGGGTTATGAAACTA
>JBBSYZ010000040.1:0-10281 GCA_038045005.1 Nanobdellota archaeon
CCGAAGCCCGTATCAGGAATCCCCGCCCTTTAGGGCTGGGGAGGACGTCAATTATAATTATTTATTAATTATTTATATTAATGGCTACATCACTTCTTCAGCGCCAGCCGCAGCTGGTCTATGCCGTAAGGAAGGATGAAAGCGGCGCAGAAAGCCAGCGCTATAAACCACGGACTGTGCGGCGGATTATTTAATTTTAAACTTTCTATGAACTTGTTGGAGACCAACACCATCACCACCACGTTGGCTACCCCTATAAGCGGCACGATGATGCTGGCCGCCCGGTGGTGTTTCTTCTCCAGCAAGCCGATGTCGGTTATCAGGAAGTTATACAGGAATCCGATAGTCGCTCCCAACAGGGCGACGATGCTGTACAATACTATCGAGTTAAGGGCGATAAGGAAAGGGATGAGCAGCAGGGAGATCAGCAGGTTAGCAAACACGATGACCAGCATGGCGCTCCAGAAAACTATTTTGGAAAAGAAAACATCAGGTTTGGTCGCCGAATCAAGTATTCGCTCTGCTTTCCGCAATTCTTCCTCGCGCCATCCTTTTTGCAGCAATTCTTTCTTTCGTTGAGGCATCATGTTATCTATCAATGGCCTAAACTGAGATGCTGGGCAACTTTCTTGAATTCCCGAGCCGGCTTTGAGCGCGGATATAAATAAGTGAGCGGCATCTGTTTATGCGTCGCTTTGCGTACTTTTCGATGATATTTGATGTTGGCGATGATAGGCAGTTCCAATATGCTTTCTACTTCTTTCACCGACAATTCGTCTTTTCCTCCATTAGTCATATTGAGGATTACTCCGGCTATCGCATTATTGCTCTCTTTTGCCAGCTGGACAGTTTTAAGCGCATCCATGACTGAGCTTAGATTAGGATTCACTACTAACACCACTTCATCGGTATTCTTCAATATTTGATGGATGTCATATCCCAATCCGCTGGGAGCGTCTATAAGGACAAAATCAGCAGTATTCTTGAGATGGTCAAATATCTTGTGCAACTTCTGCGGGTTGGTTTTTTGGTATTCGCTTAATGAAGGCGAGGAAGGGATAATAGAAATGCCGCTCTCATGCAGATAAATTATTTCTTTCAGGCATTTTTCTTTGCATAAGAATTTATTTAAAGTTCCTTCCGGGTTCATGAATCCTAGCTGGATAGCCAGGTTAGGAGTGACAATATTGGCATCAACCAGAAGAACTTCTTTGCCTAATGAAGCTAATGCTTGACCTACGTTTAACGTAGATGTGGTTTTGCCGACGCCACCTTTCCCGGATACAAAGGCGATAAACTTGGTCATGTTTCAAGGTCAAGGTCAAGGGATTATTTAAATATTATGTTGCTAGAAGCAGATAGATTTTAACCAAATTTTTTTAAACTAGCCACTTTCTTTACAGCCATGCTGCACATATATGTTGGAGCTGCATTTGTCGAAGGTAAATGCGCTATCGGAAGATTTTACGGGCAAACCCATTTTTACATCCCCTCGGATATTGTTCAGCGGATAGGCGCAGAGAACATCCAAGAAGTGGCAAAAGAAGTCTTTGGCGAAAAACAACTTAAAGATTTCGGCTGGACTCAGTTCCGAACGCACGAATATTATTTTTTAGAGTTGCCCGGCGTATTGCCTCGGCGTGAAAATGACTTGGCAGATACTTTAGCCGAACGGATAATGGAATTAAACCAAAAATAAAATATTCACTCTTCTTCTGTAATCCCTTCGATAATTCTTCTGGAACATAACAAGAATTTATGGATAAATTTCTCACAGTTGACCAGATTATCGATGTTAACTTCGGTGGTAGAATCTTCAAGATCAAGCACCAAAGTGACGTGGCGCCTGAATTCCTGCCGTTTCTGGTGTGGCGATTTGACGATGTTCCGCAAAGAGAAATAGAATGTCAGATTTTTTTGAATGACTGGGTCGTCAGGATAAAAATCTCCCAATTTTTTGGCTTTCAAAGCAGGACTTTTAGGTATCTGGTCCAGTTTGCCTTCTTCCAGCGCCTTTTCCATAAAAGCTTCGATGATGAGGTCGTAAGTGCTCACCATGCGGTTTAAGGCGTTATTAATCACATCTACGGTACGCGTGTATTTCAGACTAACGTAAATAATGTGTTCTAACCGCTTAAGTTCTTCCCTAGCTTCAAATAAATATTCGTTCATTATAGCAAAAATCTCCGCAAAGAAAACAGGGGAAATACAAGGCGCTTTTTATTATTTTCGGCAGAAAAGCTCTAATTTCCCTATTTTTCATATTTATTGCAATTGGACTAATTAAACAAATAAGGCGTTTATTGGCAGTTAGTTCGGAGATAGGCGAACTTATCCCCTTTTCAAATTGATAATCGCTTCTGCAAGATCGCCGTCAGCTTCTTCGATAGCTTTCCGCGCGGTGTTTTTATCCACGCCGGCCTGTTCCATCACCGTTCTGACATCTTCTTCAGAAATATCGGGCACGGAGGAAACCTCTTCTTCGCGGATATCTCCGGTAATCTGAAAATTTTCCTGCCCCATCATGTTGACTTTGGCTACGGAAGGATTGGAGATGATGATGTTTTTGTTCTCGGTCCTGATGATGACTTCGATAGCGGGTATATCTACCTGCTGGATGCCCAGCTGTTTCATCATCTGCTGCATTTTCCGCGGATTTAAGCCGGAGAGCATTTTATGCTAAGAATCTCCCGCCCAGATAATGGAGAAGGGCTATGATTATAAGAATTATAAGGGCCAGCACGATTACCGCTCCTGGAGAGAATTCTATCTTTGAAATTGACTCTTCAAAATATCTGGTCAATCCGCCCTGTCCGGAAGGCAACCTGATTTTATCTTCTGCCATGTTTAAGTTTGGAATTTAGTCAGTATAAATAGTTTTTGGTGGGATTTTAATCTGGGATCCTATTTACGCACGATTTCCCATCTATCCCAACTATTCTTGGCGTAGTAAAAACTATAAAATCTTTGATAAAATATCTGGTAGTGAATAGATTTGACTGATGAGTTTGTAACAAATAAATGCCGAATGGGGTACATCATCAGTCAAATATTAACACTACCAAATATCTCTTCATCTTTTTCGTTTTTACAGGTAAGATTCCAACCATTATCTTCCCTACTTAATGATAGTATCTCTTTACATTCAGCAGGGATGTAAAGTATTTTCTTCTCTTCAGGCTGGTCGGCTTCGCAACCGAGAATACTGGTTCCTAACAATAAAGCGCAGATGTTTTTTTATTCATTTTTCAGTCCCCCACTTACCGGTTTTTACTCAATTTTTTTCTAAAAAAAATTGGTAGAGTGGCATAAGCCGCCTTTTGTCAAGCCCAAAGCAATACGAATATTGCCGATAGCTTGTGAAAGCATTCTACTATGCGTCAAATTTGACTTGCACCAGCCTGGTTTCGCCGTTTCATCGGTCCCTGCAAAGACGTCAAAAGGTTAACTCGTACGCTTCTCAGCATATTTCGCCATGTATTGGACTCTTTATCATCCCGATTTGCAGGACGTGTCGTTTCTTAAGCCAGAGCCATGGAATTTCTCCATCTCCGTATCCGGAGCGGCCTGTTTATGGTGGGCGGACTTTCCTGGGCGAACCTAAGCTCACCCTCGGCTTCCTGCCACTGCTACCACTATTTTAAGTCCGAACACTATTTATAAATCTTTATGCGGAAACGGCTAATATGAAACCCTCGGTCACTAACCCTTTCCGAGCGTGTTCAAAAATCACATTCACGTCGGCAAGGGGCTTGTCCCTTACGGGGAACGCCGACCAACGACGTAAAACATCGGTTTAGCGAGGCTGTTAGTGACCTGCGAAGCATGGGGTTTCATATTAGCCTGCGGAAACTGCATATAGAAAGATCCGACAGTCACTTTGAAATCTACCGCGACCGGCTGGTGGTCAGAAAGACCCTCTCCGCTGCTGCCACCAAATTCTGTCGGTAGGTACCATCTTAACGGTTCCAGCTTGACGGCTGCCCCATTTCTATAGAAGATGCGGTCGATACGGTCCGGTTCGGGGCAGCTCAATTCCTGGCAGCTGTCTTTTAATCCGGTCATCAACAGCAGCTGCTCAAGCTGCGACCGATCCCATTCTCCCATATTAGTATCACAGGCGACGATAACCGCGCGGCGCTGGGAGCGGGTGTTGATGAATTTGGCGAACTGTTCCATCTGCCCGTATCTGGCAGCAACATCTCTTGGCGAATCACCAGAATCCATGTGGCAGTTGTAAATATCGACCGATAAGTTCGGCGTTATCTCGTGGTATACAGCAGAAAATCCTTTCGGCGCCAGGCAATCGTTTTCCTGGTCGACGATGCCGTTGCAGGAAAACCATTTTCTGTTGACATGGTTTTTAAGGGGGAATTCAGAGTAGTAGGCAAGACCGCTATTGTTGGCCACCACTTCTCCGTCTTCGTTATAGATGCTGCCACGCTTAGGAATCTGGTATGGGTGTTCTGCCGCGCTGGAAAGCTCGGCATGGTAAAAAAAATCTTCCTGTATGAGGGCGATGTCATAAGAGTTCAATAAAGGGCTAATCTGGGTGATATTTTCAGAGGGGCTGCCTTCGGTAAAACTGTCAGGCAGCCCATGAACATTATAAGTAAGGACTGATACCTCCGTCTGGTCGCAACTGGACGGCAATGATCCGCAGGCGCCCAGAGAAGCGATAAGCGCCAGAAGATGTTTTTTACCCATGAAACTAAAAATGAAGGCAACGGTATTTAAATTGTGGGCATATTCAACTAAAATATTTTTCTTGGCCGTTTATATACTTCAATGGCCATTTTCAAGTAATTTACGGGTAATTTACAAGTTATGATAATCCTATTTTTGAAATCTTATTTTTCAACAAACAGCAGAAAATCACATCACTCCTTTATCCAAATTGCCGATAGTTACGTTATGCTTGAATTTAGCGGCGCTGGGAGTTTTTCTTTCCAAATATTGTTTATAGAGCGTGACTAGATCGTAAACGTCGGATTCCAGCTCCAGATAAAGTTTAGTGATTCCGACATCAAGTATCTCCGGCGTCCGCTGAAGAAGACCTATCGATCTTGAATAAAGCATTTCTGTAGCACCGGTTGAAGTTTTACGCAGAAGAAAAGTATATCCTTTTTTATCGGTCAGATGACCAGTATCAAATTCTTCTTTGAAAGTCATGACGGCCGGATAACCGTGAGCATAATAGATAATCTTATCTTTCTGTCGGAATTGGGAAAGTTCGTTTTTGTTAAGTTCCAGCGAAGCGACGGCCATTTTCTGGTAAAATGCAAGCTGGCGGTCATTAAAGATGTTCATCTGCGGGCCGAGGATGATTTCTCCAGAGAATTTTAGATCTAATGCACCAACGTTATTTGCAAGAATGCCCGCAGGATTTACTGAATGAATAATTGATTGCAATCTCTGGATGTCATCGTCAAACAAGGCCAAAGGAGTGTGGAGATATAATTTGGATGAAGTACCATCAACTATTCTTATCGCCTGCTGTAAATCGGCTGCAAACGCGTCGTAATAGATTATATCTGCTTTGGCATCGACGGCTTGTTTTACATCTCTTAAATTGTATACTCTTACGTGGATTTCTTTTGCCGTCGCTTCTACTTCTTCGAACGATGGTGGAGTAATTATCTTCAGTTCTTTTGGTGGGGGAACTAATCTGTCGAGGAGCAGCTGGTCGAACCGATTGCGAAAATCAGTCAGTTCGCTTTTAGGGATGAAGGAATTGTCGGTCTTTAGGTCAATTTTTTCTAAGAAGAATATCTTGCTGTGATATTTTTTAAATTCGGTTTCTAATTGCTCTTTAGTCAAGGGATGTTTAAGTGGTTTAGAAGCGGCAGATTTTAGATATACAGTAAATACATCATCTTTGACGCAGACAGTTATCTTCGGATTTTTATTTTCGCTGACTTCTACAGCCAATGAGAATGGTAGGATATTTTTCGTCTCCAGCAGATTCTTTCCCTGCCCTTTAGACGTCAGGAAAACTGCCGCCCTATTTTTCCAGGCTGGATGAGAAATCTTTATTTCCTCTCTCCGGGAAGCATGCTGCACTTCTTTTCCTTCTACTATAATCTTATCTACATAAAATCCTCGGCGTTTTCCTCTGTCCACTATGCCTATACCGTCATATAAATCAAGGTCTTCTTCAAGAATGAGTTTATCCCAATTGATGGTCCCCAGAAATATCCCCCTGTTGCTGGGAATCAGGGGATCAACAATTTTTTTTTCACCGGAGAAGTAACCGGAAGTAAATTCGCGGTTGAAAGCCATCTTTAACGAATCGAGGCGTTCTTTGGTGACTTTCAATGGCCCCTTTTCAGCAAGAGTATCCAACTGCATCCGGTATTCAGCAGTAGTTTTAGCTACATATTCGGCCGGTTTCATGCGCCCTTCAATCTTGATGGTCTTAATGCCGCAATCTTTAAGTTCCTGCAGATGAGGAAGAAGACAAAGATCTTTAGCTGAAAGCAGAAATTGGTTGCCATTGTATTCCTTCCTGCAGGAACTGGCGCATAATCCGCGGTTGCCGGATCTTTTGCCAATCAACGATGAAATGAGGCATTGTCCAGAGTAAGAAATGCAAAGATGCCCGTGTGCAAAAGTTTCCAGATTAGCACTTGTTCTTTTGTAAATCCCACTAATCTGTTCCTGACTAAGTTCCCTTGCTAAAACAAATATGTCAATGTAAGGCTTCCAGAAATTTACTGCAGCAGAATTCATGATAGTAGATTGGGTTGAAGCGTGCAAAGCAAGATTAGGGAAATGTTTCTTGATAAGCGGAGCGAAAGAAAGGTCTTGGAGGATGACGGCGTCTGCCCCCAATTGTTCGACGATGGATACTTGATTGAGGAAGGGGGCTATTTCATTATTTTTAATCAAAGTGTTTAAGGTCACAAATACTTTAACATCGTGAAGGTGCGCATATTGTATGGCGGTCTTCAGGCCCTCAGTGTTGAAATTGCCGGCCAGCCTTCTGGCATTGAAAAGTTTGGGGCCGAGATATACCGCATCTGCGCCGTTGGACACTGCTGCGACTAAACAATCGAAATCTCCTGCCGGTGAAAGTAGCTGAAGCTTGGCCATAGGTCTTTTTACCGGGGCTGTTTTATAAAATTATAGTAGAAAAGTGTTTATAAATAAAATAAAAAGAAATTATGCCCGTTTGTAGAGTATAGCGGAAGCGTAACCATAGCATGGATCGTGCAAGCCTACTGCCGGGATAAAAAAGGTTTCCAAACAACATATTTCATATGCCTCTGCACCGGCATCTTGAGCCTGAGTTTCTAGCTTCCGTAAGGCTTGACTACGGGTATCCTGCTCCCAACCACCGGCACTTTTCACCGTGATAGGACTTCCAAATCTTCTTCCCCCGTATTCAGCTCCAGTTTCATCCACGAGCACATTTCTTTCTGGATCAAAACTGATTATTTTTATCCTTGCTTCTAGCGGCGTTTGTTCCGGCATCGGCTTAACCTCGTCGGTAGAGTATGGCCGAAACGCAAATAGTGTACGGTTTTGGGTCGTATTCCTGTTGGGTGTCGTGCACATCCTTACTGGTTATTTCGTAGGCATCTGCACCAGCTTTTTGAGCAAGAGTTTCAATTTTCTCCAAAGCATCATGGCAAGCATTTTCACGAGACGAAAAACCGCCTAAACTGCTCCATGCAGAAACCCCCCTAAATTTTTTTCCGGTATATTTTTGTCCCCGTTCATCAACCAGAGCGTTCAGTTTTTCATCAAAGCGGACTTTTCTTACTCTTGCTTCCAACGACATCAGTTCTGGTTTCTGCAATTCAACTTCTCTTACTTCAGAGACAGATTCTAAAGTGATGGAAGAACCCCAATAGTTTTTTGCTATTTCCGGGTAGTATTCTTCAGCTTTCTTTTTTGCTTCGGCATCGTCTGCGGCCTCGAAATTGCGCCTTTCCTGATGCGGTTCGGGGTCAGGCATAAAGCAGCCGCCGTCTATAATGCACGATCTGATGGTATACTCGGCCATATATCTTTTAGTAGTTTTTGGTTCCATAGTTTCCACCTCTTTTTCTAACTAAATTATTGAAATAATCCGGATTTTTAACCTTTATCATCTTACAACATCTATCTTTAGCACAAAGAATGTGACAAAGAACAATTCTTGTGCAAAAATGTGATATCCTTCACATTTTTTGCAATAATTTTTCCATGCCTTCTTTATGTCCGGCTCCTACCACGGCAAGGATCTTCTTTTCCGGGTTTTCCTGCCATAATCTTGCCAGCTGTTTGACCATGTACTGGTTCCGGTCGGCGATCAGAGTCTTATATACGCTGGGATAATGCCGTTTCATCTGGCTGATTATTTTTACGATAACTTCCTGCTCTGGCACTTTATGCAGATCAAATTTTTCCAGCCCGTATTTTTTCATCTGTTTTTTAGGCGCGAACAGGCCGGAGATCAGCTCCCAGGCAAAACGCCCTTTTTCTCTCCAAGTCAATTCTTTGGAGAAATTTTTAAGAGTAACATTGATGGGCTGATCGATAAGGGCGATCCGCAGCTTATGAGTATGCGCCAATTCCAGCGCAGTCTTCATTTCCGTGCCTGGGGAAACGCCCACCATCTTTCCTAACTTCTGCTGCAGGTAATGCCCTATTTTCACAAAAGCGTAGCCTTTCACTCCGATGTTTCTAATATCAGAAAAAGAGAATCGGTTCTTCTGCGGCCGCATCAGGGCCGCGGCTCTCTGGACATCCAGCTCGACCGCGATGATGTCCGGATGAAATTCTTCCACCGCTTTCTGGATTTCTTCGATG
This sequence comes from Nanobdellota archaeon, assembly GCA_038045005.1. Classification (GTDB taxonomy): domain Archaea; phylum Nanobdellota; class Nanobdellia; order Woesearchaeales; family GW2011-AR9; genus JACPIL01. Next base: position 8,800 of record JBBSYZ010000040.1, read on the forward strand.
CTTTGCCTGGCGATATGCGAAGTGCCGATGATTTTAAGATTGTTCATGGCGTCCTTTTCTCGATGCAGTATTCTACTGCTTCCAGAGCTAGGTTTCCTTTGTTGAAGAAGGTAGATGGGATTATCTGCGTGTTGTTATTTCCACTGATGGGAAACATTTCTGGATGTTCGTATATGAAAATATTTATCCATATAACTTTCCTGAACACTGAATCATAATCATACTTATCACAATTTGTAATTATATCCTCCAGATAATTATAGTGGGCGCAAACAGTAAAAAAAGACAGCGGATGTTTGTATTCACCAGGATTGCGGAGCTCTAAATCTATCATATAACTTTCTGCGACCTTAAAATCGTTTGCAAACAACGCTTCATAGAAATAATCTTCCAGCTCCGATTCGCTTTTCTCCTCTCTTTCTTCCGGAGGCAAGTCATATCCGGGCTTTTCTTCTTCCTCCTTCAGAGTTTTTTCTAGGTTGGATAGTTTAGGAAAGGCGGGGCGATAAGCCGGATTTTTATACCTTCTTTTTTCCTTCTTGTTTCCAGAAGGATTCTGCTCATTTTTGTATTTTTCTTCGCTTTCCTGCGGATCATCTTCCTGCGCATACGGCGCCGCTTTCTCAGCCGGCAGTTCTGGTCCGTATTCCGGCTCTTCTTCCGGAAATTCTTCAGTTTCTGATTCTTCATATACCGCATCATGGCTGGCATAAGCAAACAATCCCAGGCTGGCCGCTACACCGGCAGCTCCCATAAGGCCTTTATATAGTTTCATAATATAGTTATTTTAAAGATTCTTTTTAAGTATTTCTCAGGTTGCTTCAGAACTTTCGTCATTTACTACAATAGAAAACGACAAAACATTTAGGGCGGGATAGTCGTTTTCTAAATAGTAAATGTACGGGCGTTCCGTTTCAGAACTTTCGTCATTTACTACACCACAGAAAAGTATATAAATTGAGCTCAATTAAAGTGAGTTTATACCAGTGAGGTGGTTTTCCATGCTAAAGATGAAAAAGGTTACTGAAACATATGAATTAAGGGTTTTTACCGATAATGGCGATTATTTCGGAGATATCGAAGATAGTATCGTCCAAGGCAATAAAGTTTCCGGCTGGAAGATAAAAGCCAGCAAGAATTCTTATCTGAGCAAAGTGCTTGGAAGCGCTAAGGGAGTCATCGTTCCGCATCAGATGGTAAAAGCGGTCGGGGACATATTCATCATTTCCAAGAGTGCCGCGCCCAGCGGAAGCGTCGACGAGAACGAAGAATAAAGAAAATAACGCAATAAATAAGTGATGTAGGGTTATAGTAATCTCTTTTTATTTGCCATTTAAGAGCTTTTTACGGTTTAATCCTGCCGATTTATTTAGTTATATTTTTTATATAGGAAGTTTTAAATAGCTTTTGAGCAAGAAATCCCCGCACTTTAGCGTTGGGGATGAATTGCGAAAGATACTAATTCTTGTTTTATGCTCTGTG
>JBBSYZ010000041.1:0-19068 GCA_038045005.1 Nanobdellota archaeon
CGTGAACTACTTTATATAACTTCTGAATCAAAGCCGGAGGGTTTCATATTAGCCGTTACGACGGACATCGCTTTTTTCTCCATTCTGGACAAGCCTCCACACACCACACTACCCCTATTTCAGGATATTATTTCTTTCTAATTTTAGCAACGAAAAAAACCAAGTCACTTCGCTACGCTTCGTTCGTGGGTATTTTTCTTATCTTTGCTACGAAAAAACCTTCAGTATCATTATCCTGCGGCCAGATGCGCAAAGCGTTCTTTACATCAGGATGATATTGTTCTCCTTCAAATTCCGTCACTGTCGGACTGGTCTTCAATCCCTTAATGGCAACTTTTATCATTTTAGCATTTTCATGTTTCTTAAGCAGATAACTGACTACCCCTTCGTTCTCTTCCGGCTCAACAGAACAAGTGGAATATACCATCTCTCCTCCCGGCTTAAGATTTTCAAAAGCTACCATAATAAGTTCTTTCTGCTCTTTTGCTAATTTTGTGATCATGTGCGGATTCCAGATGCCAATGGTTTTCAAGCTTTTCCTGATGGTGCCTGTTCCTGAACAAGGCGCATCCAATAGAATCTTGTCGAACTGCATCCCCCTGATGCCCTGCCCACGCATCAAAGTAATTATGCAATTGGTGGTCACGCTGCGCTGCAGATTTATTCCTAAAGATTGCAGACGATCTCCTTTGTAGTCGTTAGCAATGATTAATCCTTTATTATTCATCATCGCTGCCATCTGCGTAGTCTTGCTTCCAGGGGAAGCGGCCATGTCCAGGACTATGTCTCCCGGTTTTGGCTTTAATACTAATGGCGGAATCATGGAAGCCGCTTCCTGTACGTAAATTTTCCCTGTATGATGCTCCAGTAAGTTTCCTACATCTCTCCTTTCATCGTGGGAAATCCAGAAACCTTCCTTGCACCATGGAACGGATATGAGCTTCCATCCTTTGGCTTCGATACTTTTCTGGACCTCTTTGACAGTGCCCATCAGGGTATTGACGCGGATGCTTCTGCGCAGGAAAGAAAGAGAATACTTCTTGAATTCTTCCCAGTCAGTTAACTGCGAATATCGTTCTATGAAAGCGGGCTTAAATACGATGTTCTCGGTTGTGGGAATTTGTTTTGGTTCTGACATGAGGGGTAAGAAAATAGGTTTCTATATATATTTTAGGTGGATAGGTCACTTGATCCGGCCGAAAAGCTTATTGCTCCAAAAAGTTTCAGCCCATATGACCCCCCGCGGTGTTTCTTTCCTGACCGAAGAATGGGAAACCAGATATTCTAATTCTGTTTTATTATAAAAAATAGGGACTCCTTCTCGTAAAACATGCTCACTTACTGAATCGATGGGAATAAAAGTTCCAGATCTATAATTTGCTCCCGCCAACATTTGATTGAGACCCCGGCAAGTGAGATGCATCTGGATCGGAAATTACAGAATTGCTCCCGTATTCTCCGCTTGTTTTGGCAAAGATGAATGTTTCTCCGTCTAGATTTTCTCGGGTGACGATTAAAAAATCTACATCATTAGGTTCGATGGGAACTTTTATGGTACTTTTTTCAGCGGGACCAAAAAGCCAATATTTTTTGGTTATTGTTGGATGCTCGGTAAATCCGGGGTATCGCACTGCCGAACCAAAAGCAATGACTGCAGTTACATCGGCTGCGGAAAGTATTTTGCCGCCGATTCTCCAAGTAGTGATCCCAGAATATAATCGCTCCATATCTATCTTCATGGAACCGTTTGGCAGATAAAGATATCCTAATTTATTCCGTTCATGATAATCTTCAAAATCTTCTAACGACAGTTCCAGTTCTTCCATCATTTCCGGAATTGTGGATTTATATTAAAAGGTTTGCTCCAAAAAGACCTTATCTGAATCCCCCATTCACCCAAAAAGTTTCACCCCTGCAGCTGATCAAGCTCTATCTCTATCAGCTTAACGCAGCCTAACGCCAAGAGGTCTTTTAATTGGCCGATGGTCAGCTCTCCCGAAGCTCCTGCGGCCATAAAGTAATCCCCGCCGACGCATTCAACTTCCTGCCCTAAACGGTAGCCGCGGTTTTCTAGCATCTCTTCCAGATCAGGATGGTGAAAATCAACGTTATGATAACACGTATCGGCTTGATATTCCGTCGGCTGCCCGCCGTCGCGTGGGTGAACCATCATGCCTTCATCATTAGACACGATTATCACTTCTTTTATCCTATAACGGTCGAATATGGCGGGAGCAGCAAAAATATCTGACAATTTTTCGCCGCTTTTGCTTAAGGCGATTCGCCCTTTATAGAAATCGCAATCAGTTTTAATCTTGTAATCATAATCAAGATTAAATTTCTCATCCGTCTGCGGAAACTGCAATTTTTCCAGAAGGGTCGAGAGTTCTGATTTTTCCTGCATGACTGTGGATAAGAGGCAGATTTTTAAAAATTTATGCCTTGTTTTTTAGGTGCAGATTCATTTATTGTAAAGTAACAAAAATGTGCTAAGTATATGCGAGCCTATCCTCGTCTTAAAAGACGAGACTTTCTCGCTGATTTTCTTGTAAAATCCCAATAAAGTATATAAACCACTGAATTCTTCTGTATAGATATCAAAAGAGGTGTTGTAAGATGATCAACGTCGCAATCAACGGTTCTCAAAAATCAAGGATTTTTGGAACCACAATGGCCATTAAGAAAAAAATTAGAAGGTGTAATCAATGATCAACGTCGCCATAAATGGTTTTGGCCGTATCGGCCGCACAGTCTTCCGCGCTGCCTGGGAAGACAAAAGCATAAACATAGTTGCGGTCAATGATCTTACCGATAACAAAACTCTTGCTCACCTGCTGAAATATGATTCTGTCCACGGGCTTTTTTCAGAAAATGTTACCGCGAGCGACGGCTATCTGACCGTCGGAAAAAAGAAAATTAAAGTCATGGCTGAGCAAGACCCTTCCAAACTTCCCTGGAAAAAACTGGGCATCGATGTGGTGGTTGAAAGTACCGGCCGTTTTACTGATCCCTACAAGGCCGCGGCGCATCTTAAGGCGGGAGCAAAACGGGTGCTTATTTCTGCGCCCTGTAAATGCGAAGCTGACAAAGTTTGTCCAGCCAATACGGTTACTTTAGTCTCCGGAGTCAACGAACACGCTTACAACAAAAACAAACATAAAATCATCTCTAATGCTTCCTGTACGACCAACTGCGTCGCTCCTATCCTCAAAGTGGTGGAAGACCATATTGGGATCAAACGCTGTTTCTTCACTACCATCCATGCTTATACTTCCTCGCAGAAGCTGGTGGACGGCCCGCATAAAGATCTGCGCCGTTCCCGGGCTGCGGCAATCAACATCATCCCGGCTTCGACGGGCGCAGATGTCGCTGCAGTAGAAGCCATCCCGGAATTGCGGGGAAAGGTCAGAGGGCTTGCGTTCAGGGTTCCCGTCGCTGACGGCAGCGTAACTGACTTCACCATCGAAACCCAGCGTGAAGTGACTCCAAAAGAGGTTAATGAAATTTTTAAAAAAGCGGCTGGCGGAAAATTAAAAGGGATAATACAATATTCTGAAGACGAATTGGTCTCTACTGACATTATCCATAACCCGCACTCGGCGATCTACGATGCCAAACTTACTTCGGTCGTCGATAAGAAATTCCTCAAGATAGTGGCATGGTATGACAATGAGTGGGGTTACAGCTGCCGGGTGGTTGACATGATCAAGAAGATGATGAAATAATTTCTGTAAGGGTTATATGTCAAAATGCTCGTGACCACCACCGGTCACAGACCGGTGGCACATAAAAACTAACCACGATTAGTTTTTAGTGCTGAAATTTGATGGTTTTCAAATTTCATGCATGCTCGCTTCGCTCGGGTCACTCGCTATTAAGTGGGAACTGTGCATTTTGACTTACGAATGCGCCTCTGGTCAATAGACCAGGGGAAATGAGTGTATTATAATTCAAACTATTATTTAGTCCGTAATGAAAAAGTATTTGTCTTTATTATGGCCGTTGTATCTAAGTTCACTCCTCTTGGGATTTAATTTCATTTCAATCTAACGTAGCTAAAATCCATCAAATTAATCCGGCTAAATCCTTCGTCCTCCAAACCTTAATTTTTTTTTGCTTCTCAAAATGCGTATCATCAGACCATATATCTGAACCTGTTGCTAATGCTGCTGCGATAAAGGGCGTATCATCTTGGTCGATCCTATCCATAATTTTTCCTGCTTCTTCCATTTTAGCTAAAATGATCTTGTCATCAAGCAGAATTAGCTTTTGTTTGAGTTTTTCAAGGAGGATATTAAATTCTGGTTCCGTAATTCTTGCTTTTTTAAGGATAAGGGCCTTATATTTATCGATTTCTTTGTTCGAAAAATTAATGGTTATTAACTCGGCATCAAGATGAAGGAATATTTCTCTGGAGACCGAATCTTTTATGAGCGCAGCTATAATCCTATTGGTATTGATTATCAAACGCATTAAGAAAACCTTTTTCTTATTTCATGCTTTATTTTATGGCCTATTTCTTCTGCATCCTTCTCAGTAAGCGCGCTTTTTTCCAAAACTTTGTCCATCCAATGCAGCTCTTCTACTTTCTTTTCAAAAGCTTGCCGGGCAACATCGCTCCATCTGATTTCCGAATGTGCTGCCATTTCGCGGTGCAGTTCCTTAGGTATTGATAGAGTCATATTTGTCATTTTATACCTCCGACCATTATAAGGGATTTATGTGTTAACACATATTTAAACTTTACGGATACTTTCTGCAAAGATCATCCGAAATACATCTTTTTTATTCCCCTTACTTTCTGCGCCCGCCTTATCAGTTCTTTCAGATGTTCCAAATCTTTTGGTATCACTAAAAAAGAGCATTGCGCTAAGGTTATGTCTAACAATTTTGCTTTTGCTTCCTTCACTTCAAAACCGGTATTGGCTATGGCGTTTAAAAGATCAGCCAACAGGCCGCTCCTTTCCTCAGCTACAGCATAAAATCTTATTTTTTGGTTGAATCCATTTTTCCATTGCACCGCCACCCAGCGCTCCTGCTCTTTCAATGCCGCGCGGCAATCAGCTCTATGGACGGAAATGACTCTTCTTTTAGTGATTAAGCCGGCAATATCTTCTCCCGGCAGAGGATTGCAGCATTTAGCTAATACGCACACTGCGCGGACATAATCCGGCGCTTCCGCCAAAATGCCCTGCTCTTCTGTCACCACCGGTTTAAGCTGCTTAAAATGAAGAGCCGGGAGCTTGTCGAATTCTTTAAGAGATTTCCGAATCTTATTTCTGGCATTTGCGGACTTTACGAGCTTCAGCCAGTCACGTCTGGGGCGCTGGCCCTTGTTGGTAAGTATTTCTACTACATCTCCGGAAGAAAGCTGCTGTTTCAAAGAGACGAATTTTCCGTTCACGTGCGCTCCTACGGCATGGTTTCCGACTTCTTCATGGATCATATAAGCAAAATCAAGGATATTTGCTCCCTTAGGCAGTTCTTTAACGTCGCCTTTTGGCGTGTAGCAATAGATATTATCTCCAAACACGTCTACTTTAGCCATCTCTAAAAATTCGTGGTTTTCTTCCTTCTGCATATCTAAAACTCCTTTCAGCCAGGCAATTTTCTTTTCAAATAATTCATCGGAATTCAGTTTCTTATACCGCCAGTGCGCAGCCAGCCCTTCCTCAGCAAGCTCATCCATTTCCGGGGTGCGGATCTGGATCTCCACTATTTTTCCTGATGACGACAGAATTCCGGTGTGAAGAGAACGATAAAAGTTAGGTTTAGGGTTGGCGATATAATCTTTTAATCTTCCTTCCGCGGACTCAAGCTTCTCGTGCAAGAGTCCCAAGAGAGTATAGCAATCATTTACTTCCGGAACAATTACCCTGATGCCCGACAAATCATATTGTTCTGCTAAAGGCACGCAGCGCTGCACCAGCTTCTTGTAGATGCTGTAGATGTGCTTGGAACGGCCTTTGATTTTGATGATCTCAACTTTTCCCGCGGCCAACTCTTTCACCGATTGAATCATTTCTTTGATCAACGCTTCCCGCTGCTCACGTGATTCTTCCAGGAATTCGGTTATTTCGCGATATTTTTCCGGATTCAGGATCTGCAGCGCCAAATCCTCCAGAGGATTTTTTATTTTCTCCAATCCCAATCTGTTAGCCAGCGGCGCATACACTTCCATTACTTCTTCTGCGATGCGTCTCTGGTCTTCCTGAGTAAGCGCCGGTATGGTCCTCAAGTTATCTAATTTAGCGGCGAGCTTAACAAAAATAACCCGTACGTCTCTTAATGTGGCAAGCAATATTCTCCGCAGAGCTTCGGCTTCCAGAAGAGGATTTTTTGATTTGACCGCCTTGATTTCTTCTTCTCCTTTCAGCAAAAGCAGGATCTCTTTGCCGAAAATATTTAAGACCTCTTTTTCAGAAGAATATTTTAAAATCCCATGCAGCAGACCGGCGACCACCACTTCCGGCGACACTTTGCTGTCCGCCAATATTTCTCCTGCCCGGACATTATGTTCAAAAAAAGAATCTCCTGCCAATCGTTTTACTTCGCCGAGATGCTTTTGAGAAAAGGCCAAAGCTGCATTAAATACGGAAAGATGCTGCGGCTCATACTGCCGTTTACAGACCTCTAAAAACGATTCGACGCTCATGGAAGGTTAAAACAAAACTAATTTTAAAAAAGTATGCTTTAGATATTAAGAAAGGCCGGCGCAGCAGCGGAATCCTATGGAGTAATCGGTATAAGATGCCGGATGAAAAGTTGTTTTGTACAAACAGCCATTATTTGTTCCTGCTGCTAGTTGGAAATATCCCCCCCTGAACGTTCCTGCCGGATCGGCGGTCCATTCTGCAATATTTCCGACTAAATCATAAACCTGCTCAGGGGTTTTACATCCTGCCTTGTTGCCGGTTACTTCCAAAGAAACGGCATTCTGATTATTTTTAGGGTGGATCATCCAGGGAACGGTATTGTAAGTTACTCCGGCCGGCTGTAGGTTATAAAACTCTTGATGGTTTGGACAATATTCTTTTACAGTAGCACCAGTTACATGGGCGTAAGGTTTGGAGACAGTCTGGTCGTTACACGTTCTCTGCTCTAAAACATTGCCATAAGGATATGTCCTTCCTTCTGCTCCCTGACAGATTGATAACCATTCTTCGTCCGTGCACAATCTTTTCCCTGCATTTTCGCACGCTTGTTTGGCTTGCAGCTGATTGATGGTCGTCTGGGGAACAACTCCGCTGATAGAAACCGCCTGCAGTTCGCTTATCTCTGTTCCGGGAGCGCAATAGGGAGACCACACTTCTCCATTATTTTTATTTGCCAGCATCGCTTCGTATTGATCTACACAGATATTTCCTACCTGCACCATTCCGGCACGGCAATTGCCGATACCGGGAGCTTCCCGCTTGCCCACATTTTTAGTAGGGATGACGCACACTAAGCTTTCCGCAGTGCAAGCCCGTTCAAGGATGCTGTTCTTGAAGCTGACTACGCTTCCTTGCTTGGTTTCAGGAGAACTGCTTCCGCCCCAGATGCCATAAACAAAGTCGAATGCTTCTGATGCCGCATTAGAAATTCCTGAAGCTGCTGGAGAAGAAGCTACGCCGGAAAGTCCTCCGGTGGCGTGGTACTGCAGACAAGTTTGATAGGCGGTTTTCAGTTCCTGATAGCTCCTCGCCGACTGGCCCGGATAAAAACTTTTTCCTTTCTCCGGACAATAAGTACGATCCCCTATTTTCACATTAGTTGTATCGCAGGGCAGTGAGGCCCATTCTCCAGCCAATTTATCCCACACCGGCACCAGATTATCTGAATTGACAGCAACAGCCAACTCGCCTTGAGAAAGGCCGCGTTTGGTCTCTAATAGCCATAACCCGGCTTTATCTTGTTCTGCAGGTAATAATCCCGTTTGGAAGAATCCGCGGCCGCGGAGATCTTTATAAGTTCCGTATAAAAATTGGTACCTTCCTGCAGCAGTAGATGTACCGCCTGACCAAGGAAAACCTTTTTCCGGCATCTCTCCGGTTTCAACCGGATGCGAATTATAGGTTGTAAACTCTTTTCCACCAAACATCAGATTATATTTTTCCTTTGTTCCTTCGGCCCAGGCGATGGTATCCAACAGCGCTTTCTGTTCGTTGGTTCCTATAGTTGCAATACAAAAATTAGTAGAAACGGCGCTGGGTTTGGTTATAGTTGGGTTTATCACCACAGTTGGACGGGCTTCCTGATGATTTCTCCACCCGTCAACGGTATCAAAAACACGCCCTTTCCGCGCCGCATTATTGATCCAGGCCACGATCTTCAGCCATATCGCATCGATTTCGTCACAACGTTGTTTGTCCAGACAATTTTCTGCTCCCAAAGATTGTGAAACCGGCGCATTGCTTATGGCAGTTGCGACAGTCGGATTTCCAAACACTGTATCCATAACCGCTTTCATGACCTGTTTTCTTCCCGCTTCGCCGAAATGAAGATTATCTCCGCCACAATATTTTCCACAGCTGTCGCTTCCGGCAGGATCTTCAGTCGCAGAATAAGTATCGACTGCATAATCGATCAAATCGGGCTTTCCCAGTTTACTATTCAAAAGATCAGCATTGAAAGCCTTGACTTTTTGTACCGTTTCTGGCGTTCCATATCCGCCGCCAGCTCCTTTAAGCGGAGTATTGGTCAATATTATAACTTTGATAGCTGGATTTTTATTTTTCACCATCTGCGCAAGATTAACAACTGCGGCCTTATAACGTTCTGCAGTAAATCCAGAAAATTCTCCTTGTCCATTTGCAGAAGGATCAATAATTACAAAATCAAGATTATCATTAGTTAGCACTTGTGCTACTAAAGGAACCTGAGCTTCTGGATTCGCCCCGCCTTTAGCGCTTAAAAATATGGTAGAGCCGGGACACCATTCCTTGATGATATTAACATTACTCCAAGAAGAAGGGACTTTATTCCCCTGAGCGTCCATATCCACCGTATTAGAAGCTCCAACTAATCCTATTCTCTTTCCTGAGCATCCATCGTAAACACCAACAGGATTTACCCCGACCGTCCCGACCTGCACCTGCTGGGCGAAGACTGCACTGACCAAGATCAAACCGATCAGAAAAATTATTTTTCCTTTCATGGCTGCTCCTCCCAGTCAACCACTTCAAAGCTCTTGGTCAAAGTTATCTTCTTTTCAAATAATGGATTTTCGATAATCACATCTAAAGTATACTCTCCGGCAACCGCATCCTCGCCGATGACAAAATATTCTCCGAACACTACATTTTCCGTGCTTCTTGCGCTATTTAACTCAAAATTATAAGCATTATTCTGTTCTGCCCGCAATATTATTTCTCCGGAAGGATCACGCATCTCATAATTTCGCAGGAGCATTGCCTGTCCGCCGGTAACGCTGCTCTCGACCACGAATCGCACATAAACATTTTCAGCTTTTCCAAATTCATCTTGCTCTGCCAAACAATTAAGATTTTCATCAACATAACTGCAGAAATCAAAATCTTTTATCGCCAAAACTCCCTCTCTTCCCGCCGGAAGGAATTCTGCGTTCAATACCGGCTCGGAAGAGACGCCTTCTTTCACTTCGATAGTTCCGCTATAAACTAAGAATAATATTACCGCGCTGGTAAAGACCATGGTGATCAATACGATAAACATTTCCATCTCTATCTTTCCCCGCTTAAACATTCGTAACTCCGCATTGGGCTTCTTTTTCAATCTCGCCGAAATATGCTTCTATCTTCTTGTATTCTGCGCTGCTCCTGACTTCGTCAGGATATTGGCCGAGAGGTATGCTGCCGGATTTTCTGGTTTTAAACACGCCGATCAGATCGCAGATATCTTCCCTGAAAGAAACCTTCCAGTCCACATTCCTTTTCTGGCTGTCTGCGATTTTCGCCGCGACCAGATAATATAATGCGGTGGCATCTTCGATGTCAGAGACGCCCCGGTTGACGATGCTTTCCGCATTGCCGATAACTTTTGCATAATTTTCACGCATGAAATCCTGATACATCTGACTGGCTGCCTGCGATACTAAAGGTTCCAACCGCAGATTAATAGGCTGCGTGTATCGCGAATATCCGATCTGGCTCTTGACCGGGATCTCTGCATTGTAACAATTGCCTACCGCATCCGGCTGCAATAATTCTGCGGTGACGGAAATGGTCTTTTCGTTCTGCGCGTACTGCGCCCCTGCCGCCGGCCTGACTCTGTATTCACAGCTGTCCCCGCTTCCCGGAGCGCCGACAGCGTTGCTGAAACGCATCCCTTTATAGTCAAATACGGCTTCTCGTATTTCAGCAGAAGTGAGCTCTTCTTTTCCATTCTTGGTTAAAGTTGCTCCATTGGCACTATAACCGCCTTCAGATGAAATTGAAATTCCTTCTGGAACAAATATCCTATAACTATCGTCGCCTAATTTCTGGTAAGTAAATTTCAAACTTGCAGTATCGATGTCTCCCGCCGGGAAATCTATCAGTTTTAATTTAGATTCGCAGCTCTTGTCTCCGCCGGTTAATACTATAGTCGTTGTTGCACCAGTAAACAAATTCGGCGTGACTGAACCTAAAGACATTTCCACCGGGAAATTTCCTGGGATGCCCACCGGCAGTTGTCGGAATTGCACATCCTGCTGAGGTAATCCCGAAGTGCTCATTTTCACGCAATATTTTTTTCCGTCACTGACTGCTTCAGCGCGCACTTTTATCTCTTCGCCTTTAGTAAATAAACCCGGCGTAGTGCACGGAATCCAGGAACGCGTATCGGCATCATAACAGCTGATGTACGGATCCTGCAGGTATGCTCCTTCTTCACCGCCAAATAAACTCATGAATTCGGGACAAGTATATTTTCCCGTCAATGGCTGCACCTGGCATACTCCTGTTCCCGGCGGGGACACGTCAACGATCGGGAAATAAAAAGTTCCGTCTTCGTATCCCGAATCAAAACATTTATCTTCATTTCCTCGCTCAGATTGATCCAGCTGTAACTCTACCACGACATGGTCGTACCTGAACGGTTTGTTTACTTTCTGCGGAGAAGGTATGGGAACGCTGAAAAATCCGTTCGGCTTAAGATCAAATCCTCTGCCGCCATTCAGAGGATGTTTCTTATCCCCTTCCAATAAAGAACTTACTTCTGTCGTATGCAAGCAGTCGCAGCCCTGCTCGCCGCATTGCACGCCCGGTTTTCCGGAATCTTCCGGACCGACGCATTTCAGATAAACATTATAACTTCTGACCCGGCATCCCGGCAATATCAAAGCTCCGACTTCATAATTATAGACAGCATTTCCGGAGGAAGGATCGTAAGTGGACAATTCCCGGTGCGCAGGAATTACATGCACAGTTGTTTTTCCTGGAACTGCATAAGCAGCATCAAGAATAAAATCTGCGCCCAACGGCCAATCGTAGCCGAAAGCGGCCATGCACATGGACTGGGTCAATCCTTCTGCGCCGGCAGCAAAATAATTATTCAACTGCGCGTTGCCATAATCGCTTTTTACGTCATCGATGGACGACTGCATGGCTTCCCCGATAGAGCCGAAGGTCGCTTCAGTAACTGCGCCGATGCCCCCTAATGTTCCTTTGCTTTCGTCATTGAAATCAAAGGGGCTGCATTGGTTGACAAAGTAAGCGATCGCTTTGTAGACTAAACCGCATACCTGTTGAGTAAAAATAGTTTTACAAACTCCTGCATCACGCAAGCCGGTGTATTTTGCTTCCTGAATGCAATTGCGCAGTCCTTCCAGAATTGCTTTTAATGTGATTAAATGCGCTCTTACCCGCGATAAGCAGACCGTTTGATATGCGCCTAAGAACTGCGTGTTGGGGCTGACTTGATGCACCTGTTTATCCGACTGGAAATAATCTAAAATGTAATCTGCTCCAAAAGCAGACGAAAAGTCCCGGCCGCCATAATATCTCCATTCCGGATAATACGTTCCGAAACGATTATTTGATTCTTTGAATACTTGTTGCTGATGATAAGACCACTCTTCAGCGATGCCATTCTGCTCTTTCATAGCCGTCCTGACACCGGGATAATGTTTCACTTGCTTTTCGTCGTATGTGCATACGCACTGCAATAAACCGCTGGTGGTGTCAGTTGATCCTTTTAGCGCAACACTATTAGACGGAGGCGCGGAACAAACGCCGGAAAGACATAACGCTCCGCCGGTGCAATCATCATGGACGTTACAAGGATTATTAATATTCGCATCACCGGGAGTGACACCGCCTTTTTGATAATCGATGAAACAGTCGCGGGTATAACCTGCCGAAAACTGTCTGGAACCAATCCCTTGGGGATCGTTAGGATTATCCTGAGTAGCGACGCCAACCGGGTTTATATCTCCGAATTCGTTGACCCTTTCCTGGAAACAGCCAAAAGATCCTTCCTGTCCGTCGGCAGTGACGGTCCTTAATCCTTTTTCCACATAAGCTCGGTAGCCGGATTTCCGCGGATTTTTGCACGCCTGTTCACAGGTTTTATCCTGCCCGATGACATATTGGTCAGAACCTGGCGGCTGATAGGCAATCAAATCTCCTGCACCAGCGTATAATCCCGCCTGCTGAATGCTCAAACCAAAATCGTGAACTCTTTCCAGCCGCACTAAAGAACCACCATTTTGCAATGTCGTCGCTGAATCTTGATTTGCGTAATACAAGAAATCTCCCGACTGGTAACAGGTGAATTCTCCTTCGTCGACTAACCGCGCTGCTTTGGCATTAGGATTAGCAATATTGGTATTTTCTTCTATGCGCTTTCCGCAATTCTCAATTTCCAGAAGCGGTACGCCTCGGCTGGAGGCAGTGCATTGGTTCTGCCCCGCGATGACGGTATCAATTTCCGGCTTATCTTTGGTAGAAGTCCATCCGGCAGGAACGGTCCGGCATAATACTCTGTCTCCGGTCCAGCGGTAGGCTTGATCAATAACTTTTTCCGCTTCCCACAGGCCAGCAGTGCTCGGACATAATTCTTCTATCGATTGCGATTCATCTTCCCAATCTTTCCGTAACCTTTCTTCTCCTTCCAGCAAGCCGCGCGCTTTCAGCTCTCTCCAGTGCTGGATCTCACTCTTGGTATAATACTTTTCCTGATCCGAAGGACATTGTTCGCCCTTAGGTTTTCCTTTGCTGAAGAAAGCTTCTAATTTGGAACTGACCAGCCGGGCATACCTGACGGCTAACTTACCTATGAACGAACTTACCCAGGCAATCCCCGTAACTAAAATAGCATTTTCCAGATAAGGCAAAACAATATCAATTTTATCGATAGTAAATTCGATTGCATCCAGACCTTCTTCAGCTAAGAAATCCGGAATCATGTTTTTGCTTTCGAGAGGTATGTCGATGAAATAACCTAGCTCATAACAAGACACCTGCGTCTTTAAGTCGCCCATCTTTCCGCCGCCCAGATTATCACGGTAAGTAATTTTAATTTTCAGAGGGAACGTTATCTGCCGCCTGCCGAATTCATCCCAGAAATCTTCTTTCTTATCGCTGAATTTTTCCGTAGTGAAAAGAGGAGCAGTGATATACCAAGCGGTTTTATCAGCACTAGGCATCAATCGCGGCTGCTGCGGAAAAATATTGCACCCTATTTTAGTGCTGTCGTCTTCCAGCATCCCTTGAGTGCAGGCCTTATCGAACTGGACGCTCTGGATCTGGAAAGCTGACTGGCCTTGGGTTGAAATTCCTTTCCCGCGGTAACTAAAATTAAATACCGCAGTTACTTCTTCCCTGCCGTCATCAAGCAAAGTCGGGTTTAATCGCAGAGGAGCCTGGAACCTGGCCAGCGATTGCACGTCAAAATCAAAATCGGCAGAATAGCAGGTATTGATATTGACCAGCTTTTTTGCATATCCTGTTTTGCCGCTTTTATCTTCGGCAACTAAATACACATGATAGGTAAATTTCTGTGCCGCCTGTATCTGTTCTATAGGAAAAATAGTTTCAGCATTTAAGCCTGAAGGAATTTGCCGTGGAGCAAGATCTTCTAAACTGATAGGTGGGCTTTCCAGATCTACTTCCTCGAAAGTAAATTTTCCCTGCGCATCAGCGGTAACTTTTTCCCAAGCTTTGTTAAAGGTAGGAGTGAATTCATAAGTGAGTGGACGGAAAATAAAGAGATACACTTCTGCGCCAGGTTCGGTAGCCCCTGAAATGTCAGTCTCTGCATTTCCCTGGTAATATTCCTTTCCTTTGGCGAAATCAAATTCTACTTTAGGTGCTTTGGTATCAGAGATGATGTTGAATTCCTCTTCAGTCACCCAGCCAGCCTTATCAGTAATCACAATCTTGATCTTGTTTCCGCCTTCTTCTAAAGATAATTCGGCCTGCAAGGCAGTTCCTTGACCTTCAGCGACAGAATCTTCACCAACAAATATTTCATAAGAACTTTCTTCGGATATTGTTCCCTTCAGGACGAATGTTTTCTCGCTTACGAATTCCGGCAGAATTCCCAGATCTAATTTTGGTTTGCTGGTGTCTGAAAATACGGTCACCTGCATCGATGCATCATTCCCGGCGAGGTCAATCACTTCTATTTTGATCAGATTATTCTTATTGCTGTCCAGAGCCAGATCAG
Source organism: Nanobdellota archaeon (assembly GCA_038045005.1). GTDB lineage: Archaea > Nanobdellota > Nanobdellia > Woesearchaeales > GW2011-AR9 > JACPIL01. The sequence continues at coordinate 14,611 of JBBSYZ010000041.1, forward strand.
TGATGGTAAATCTCCCCTGTGACGGATCGTCAGGCAGAGCTGCGTCGGCAGCCACAACCCTTAACAAGGGGCCGTTCACAAAAACATTGACCGTCGCTCCGAATTCAGTGGTTCCGGAGAAATCAATCCTGTTTCCCTGCACCGCTGCCGGCAATTCAACATTTATTTCTGGTGCGGTAGTGTCGGGAGCGAGGGTATTGAAAGAATACAGGCTTCCACCATTATTATCTATGACTTCTCCGCTCTGCACCTGAAAATAATAAGTTGACTGCGGCGCAATATCAGATAACGCTACTTTGTGCTCCACCACTTGGCTGGCATCGCCGACTCTTCCGAGGGTTTCTTCTGAAAGGCCGTAATCAACAAAACTTCCGGCAGGCTCATCAGTTTCCCATGATATTTCTGCTTCAGTAGGTGAAATAATTTCGGCGCGGACATTAGATATCTCTAATGCGCTGACTATGGGAAGATTTACGAACAGCCCCAGGACTATGAAAACTAAAATTCTCCAGCATCTCTTTTTTTGCGAACCTATCATTACCTAATCTACCCCTATCTTATTTCCGGCGAGGGAACGTATCGGCTGTATTCCGGCAGGTTCAACATTAAATCAAACATTTGCTCTTCGCTTGCGCCATCCCTGCTTACGACATGGAACACTATTTCTTCCGCATTGCGCAATGCATCCCATGAAACGCCCCAGTTTCCTTTATATCCGCCGATAAATTTTTCCGATCCTAACACGCTGACCTCTAATTCGTAAGTGAAATCTGCCTGGGCTAAAAATTCCAACGCTTCTTCTCCTAAAACTTCTTCATCGCTGGTTTTCGCCTTGGTTATGCTTGATTCGTGGAAAACGCTTCCAGGAAGATCACTTTTCTTGCGCAGTATCAATTTTACTAAGCCTAACTCTTCATCCGACAGTTCTTTTGCTGGCCCCGCTTTCCCGTCGCTGCCAAGCTGATGTTTCACTAAAGTTATTTTCCGCACCGGCACTTCAGCGACTGGAACTAAATCCAGCTCTACTTCTTTTCCTGCAGCCGTGACTAATCTCTGCCAGCTTTCTTTATATCCTTCTTTTTCTCCACGCAGTATCCCTCCAACGCAGTAGGGGAAATTAGTGGTGTACCCGGCAACATGCCCGCGTCCGGCAAAATCATATTCGCTTTCTAGCATTTCGCATTTATATTTCAGACAAGTAAAACTGGTCTGCACCCCTTCCAGCGGTTCGCGGTCATAGACGCCGGTCGGTTCATTTTCCACTAATTCGTACGCGAAGACAGTCATGGGCATATTCATGTTCCCGCAATATTCTTCATCGTTCACTGTACCGGTAAAATATGAAGCTCGCGGCACCGCTTCTTCCCGGCTGGGCAGGTTTCTGACTAAATGCACTGTAAAAGCGGTATTGAAAGTGTATCCTGTAGTTTCATCTTTTACTTTGACCAGCACGGGATAAATAATATCGTAGGTAAATTTCCAGGTCTGGATGCATAAGAAAGAAAGCACATCTGTTCCCCCTAATTGTGAGCTTTCCATCCTATTCCCGTTCAAAGGAGTTACGGCAAAAATGTAAGGATAGCTCTGATCGAAATTGAATAAGACGCTTACCGAAGGATGTTTGAACTCGGAGCCAAGATTCCAGACATAATGGTTTTGGTAATAGGTCAATTCTTCCGGAAAATTCACATGATCAGTCCCCTGCACTTTAAGTTCCCGGAGATTGATGCGGATCAATTCCAGTAAGGTACTGCGGACCGTATTAGGGTCCCACTTCTTTTTTGCACAGCTTAATTCCATTCCGGCTACCGGAACATCAGGATGCTCCAAGGCAATCAGATCTTGGGTGATGTCTTCCAGCTTCAAAGTGTCCAGTTCTTTCTCTACGATGGATCGGGAAACTTCATATACCTCTTTCAGACGCACTGGAGATTCAGCGATGTGGTTGATTAATTCCGTAATGATCTCTCCGTTTTTACTGCGTATTTCCATTTCCCAGCGCAGGTTGAATATGACTTTTCCTTCTACTATTTCAGTATTTGAGATCAAATCGCTTTTTTCAATCAAATCATAAGCTTCCTGAAAAGCTTCCTGTGAAAATAAGCACGCGCGCATATTTTTTTCGATATAATTGTCCATTTGTTCCTTTATTTCCGGAAGAGAAGGTATGCGCACATTCTGACCGTAAGCCCAGTAAGGAACCATGTGCGCAGGAGAAACCTGTAAACGGGCGTTGTAATCATTGACAACATCAGAAGGGATGGTGATATAACCGCCCTGCACTCCCACCAGCTGCAATGCTTCCCCGCCAACTTTTTCCAGACAGCTGGTGAGGAAATTTTCTACTTTTCCTTTTTCCGTCGGGATTATTTCTCCCGGTTTAAAGGTTATAAGTTCTTTACGCAGAAAAACCACTAAAGTTAAAGACAGAAGCAATAGAATCCCTAAAATAATAAAAACAGTCACTTGTCCTTTTTTAGAAGCCGGATAAGGGAGATTAAGGCTACTGCTATCTATCATGTACCTCTTTTTTCGCATTGGCTTAAAGATAGTCTTGTGATTTATAAAGATTATGCTGGGGGCACACCGGCGATGAGGGCCGAACTTAAGCTAGCTTCTAATTAAGATTTCACGACCACAAAATTTTAGCGAAAAAAATTGCATTTAACCTGGAAACGGACGGTTAAAATAGCAAGATTTATATACATAAAAAAAATCTTACACTTCATGGAAAAAAAGGGTCAACTGGGGATTATTGAATTCAAATATTTTATAATGGGTATGTTTATCGGCCTATTGCTGGGGTTGCTGCTGGTATTTTTAGGTACGGTTGCAGTTTTGCCGTTCAAGATTCCCTTGGTATGCGGATAAAACTAAAGCAAGATATTGTTTTCAGGATAGAAAACGTTATTAAATGGTGCTCTTTACTTCTGTAAAAATTCACATTAAAAAGAGGGAAATAACATGGATGTAGAACGGATACAGAAAATCAACAAGCTTGCTCTTGATTTGATGAAACAAGGATTAGCTTCGGATCGCGATGATGCGGTAGTACAAGCAGAAAAAATATTTAAATCCAACGATGGGGACAACCAGTCCATCCGCGAACGGATGCATCAAGGCATGGAACCGCGGGTGCCGGCAGCAGCAGCCAATTCTGTCCATGTCCAGCCTGACGACCTCCATCCAGATAAAGTAAAAGACATTCTCCAGCAGAATTCCCAGTTTTTAGTCAAGAAGATCACCGAATTTCAGGAACAGATGACTGCCATGCGCAAGGAAGTGGAAGAAGTCAAGAGAAGATTCAGCCAGACTCCCGCCATGTCCGGAGCTGCTCCTAAATTGGGAGAGATATTTACGCCTGCCCAGGAAAAGCCCAAAGAGCAGCCGCAGCAGAATACTTCTTCACATCCCCGTTCCGGGAATTACAAGACGGAAGAGGTCTCCATCGAGAAGTTCTTCTACATGGGGAATAAGAAGTAGATTATTTTTGTAATTTTTTTCAAGTTTTTTCATAAACCCATTAACTCCATTGACTGAATTATGTTGAATTTCAAATGAAAAGATCAAAATGCTAATTCTGGACTATCCACAAATATCATAAAAAATAGAGAAATCTCAGCCAAGATTAATGTTTAGCTAACTCTTCAAACAGGACTTTATCTTCTCTTAATACGATTTCTTTAGCTACTTTTACTAACTCAAGCAGCCTTTTATCATTCTTAGTTATTTTATGTTCATCTGCCATATTATTCCTCGCCTAACATTAAATTTAATGCCGTTTTATTTAAATAGTTTTCTACATCTTTTACATCGATAGAGGTGCAATTGTCACTAAGCCAGGTTTTTATTTCTTCAAAAGTTACTTTACTATTATATTTAGCAATCTCTATTATGAAATTGGTTGCATCTTTATACTGGATTTTAAGATGGCAGCCATTAACTAACATGAAAATTTTAGCTATTGCATAAGCAGTTCTCTTGTTTCCATCTACGAAATAATGTCTTTTAGCAAATTCATTTAACGCAAAAGCGCCAATGCTCTGCGGATTCCTTTGATTCTTATGCTGGTGATTAAGCAATTTATACGTTGAATTGTATGCGCCGCCTTCATCTCTCATCCCCATCTCTCCACCGCTAAGCTGGATTATGGTATTATGAATTTTTAGTATCGTTTCTTGCATTTTTACCACAAATTCTTTAGAAATCTTTTTCCGCGGCCGATTCCAATAGGGGGTTTTACACTTTGGACAATATTTAGGTGCGGCCTCTATTCTTTTTTTCCAAGTATGGTAACACCTAAAACAGAACAAACGGATGATATCATTTTTAATCATATAGTATCATATATGATAACATATATAAAAATCTTTTGGTACAGAGCCCAGAATTTCACAAAATACTTGACGTCCTCCCCAGCCCTAAAGGGCGGGGATTCCCGATACGGGCTTCGGCGCC